>JAURMJ010000350.1 GCA_030830765.1 Quisquiliibacterium sp. | reverse complement strand
GTCGCCAGGCCATCCTTCCTATTACAAATTTCAATTCCTTTACTTCCACATGACAGGAACCGACATGAAAGAAGTCTTCATTTGTGATGCAGTGCGCACCCCGATCGGCCGCTTCGGTGGCGCACTGGCGTCGGTCCGGGCCGACGATCTGGCTGCGATTCCGCTCAAGGCGCTGCTCGAGCGCAATCCCGGCCTGGATCCGGCTGCTGTCGAGGAAGTGCTGTACGGTTGCGCCAATCAGGCTGGCGAAGACAACCGCAACGTGGCGCGCATGGCGCTGCTGCTGGCCGGTCTGCCGCAGGATGTGCCGGCTGCCACGATCAATCGGCTGTGTGGTTCCGGCATGGATGCGGTCGGCACGGCGGCCCGCGCGATCCGCTGCGGCGAGATTGAGCTGGCAATTGCCGGCGGTGTCGAGAGCATGTCGCGCGCACCGTTTGTGATGCCCAAGGCCGAGAGTGCGTTCTCGCGCGCCAATGCTGTCTACGACACGACGATTGGCTGGCGTTTCATCAACCCGAAGATGAAGGCCGCCTTCGGAGTTGATCAGATGCCCGAGACCGCCGAGAACGTTGCCACCGACTTCAACGTTTCGCGTGCCGATCAGGATGCTTTCGCGCTGCGCAGCCAGATGCGCGCTGCCGCTGCGCAAAAGAGCGGCTTCTTTGATGCCGAGATCGTGCCGGTCACGATCCCCTCGCGTAAAGGTGATCCGGTCATCGTCAGCCGCGATGAGCATCCGCGTGAAACCACCATGGAAGCGCTGGGCAAGCTCAAGGGCGTCGTGCGCCCGGATGGCACAGTCACTGCCGGCAATGCGTCTGGCGTCAACGACGGTTCGGCCGCGATGATCGTTGCCTCTGCCGAGGCGGTCAAACGCTTTGGTCTGACGCCGCGCGCCCGCTTCATCTCGATGGCGACTGCCGGCGTTGCACCGCGCATCATGGGCATCGGTCCGGGCCCCGCCACGCAAAAGCTGCTGGCCAAGAACGGGCTGAGCATCAAGGATATTGATGTGATCGAGCTGAACGAGGCCTTCGCTGCGCAGGGTCTGGCGACGATGCGCATGCTGGGTCTGCCCGATGATGCTGAGCATGTGAACCCGAACGGTGGTGCCATCGCGCTGGGACATCCGCTTGGTGCGTCAGGCGCGCGACTCGTGCTGACCGCAGTCAACCAGCTGCATCGTACCGGCGGTCGTTATGCAGTGGCCACGATGTGCATCGGCGTGGGTCAGGGCATTGCGTCCCTGATCGAACGCGTCTGAAAAAACAAGGGAGTCAACATGAGCGAACAAGTCATTGGTGAAATCGAGGCGCTGGATGCCAAGCGCCTGCAGGCCCTGCTGGACGGCGACGTGGACGCTGTGGCAAAGCTCGTCGCCCCGAGCCTGCGCTACACGCACTCATCCGCCGCGTCCGATGATCATGACGCCTACCTGGAGAGTCTGCGCAGCAAGTACAAGTACCAGGCCTTCAAGGATCTGGGCCGCAGCTTCCAGGTGCACGGCAATTCCGTGCTGGTCTTTGGCGACACGCGCATCGATGTGCTTGTCAATGGCGCGCCGAAGGTCGTTATGGCGCGTTACCTGGCAGTCTGGCTCAAGCTTGACGGCCAGTGGCGCTTTGCGGCCTGGCAGTCGACGCCGATTCCTGCCTGATGGTTTCCTGTCCGAATTTTCCTGGATCCGTGATGATTGACGAAGCAGCGCTGGATGCTCTTTTTCACAAGGCCAGAACGGCCAACGCCTTTACCGATGCACCAGTGACTGATGCGCAGTTGCATCAGATCGTCGAGTTGATGCAGCTGGGTCCGACCGCCACGAATGGTCAGCCCGCACGCATTGTCTTTCTGCGCAGTGCCGAGGCCCGTGAACGGCTGCGTCCGGCGCTGTCAGCCGGCAATCTGGACAAGACGATGGGGGCGCCGGTGATTGCGATCATTGCTTTTGACACGCGCTTCCACGAGAACCTGCCGCGTGTGTTTCCGCACAACCCGGCCGCGATGTCCTGGTTCGATGGGGATGACAAGAAGGCCGGCCGTGAGGCTGCCGCATTCAGAAACAGTTCGATGCAGGGCGGCTATTTCATCCTGGCCGCACGTGCTGTGGGTCTGGACTGCGGGCCGATGTCAGGCTTTGACAACGCCAAGGTCGATGCTGAGTTCTTCCCGGATGGCCGCGTCCGCAGCAACTTCATCTGCAATCTCGGGGTTGCCGATCATTCCAAGACCTTCGCGCGCAGCCCACGTCTGGGCTTTGACGAGATCTGTCAGGTGCTTTGAGCCTGTCGCGCCGGCTGATCCGACTCTGAATCGGCCGGCGCATTCCCATGACCTTCGACTACCTTGCTGATCCCTGGTTCTATGCGGTCGCAGTGCCAGCGGTCATTCTGACGGGCTTCTCGAAGGCAGGTCTGGGCGGTGGCATTGGCTCGCTGTCGGTGCCACTGATGTCGTTGCTGATCGCGCCCAGTCAGGCACTCGCGATCATGTTGCCGATCCTGCTGTTGCTGGACATGATGGGGTTATGGACCTTTCGCGCACGCATTGACGCGCGGATCCTGCGCACTGCAGTGCCAGCCGCGCTCTTGGGCATCGGGGTTGGCTGGTTCATGTTCAGTCGTCTGGATGCCAACTGGATCAGGGCGCTGATCGGCCTGGAAGCCGTTTTGTTCGCATTGCAGAAACTGTTTGAAGGTCGCGCTGCCTGGACCGGAGAGCCAGCGCCCTGGCAGCCCGGACGGGCGCGCTTCTGGTCGGCAGTCTCCGGGTTCACCAGTTTCATCTCGCATGCAGGCAGCCCGCCGATGATGCAGTTCATGCTGCCCCTGAAGCTGCATCGCGAGATCTTCGTCGGGACGATGGCCTGGCACTTTGCCGCGATCAACTTCAGCAAGATCCTGCCGTACGCGCAACTCGGACTGCTCGACTTAAGCAATCTGAGCACTTCGTTGCTGCTGGTGCCCGCAGTACCGCTCGGCTACTGGCTGGGGCTCAGGATGCTTCAGCGGATTTCGGCCGGTGTCTTTGTTCGGCTGGCGATCATCGGTCTGCTGCTGACTGGTTGCAAACTGCTTTGGGATGCGGGTAGCGCCTTGTTCGCAAATTGATCGTCCGAGTGAGATGAAGAGGCATCTGCTTTGCCGACACTTGAGACCTGCCCAAGCGCTCCCAAATACTGGTCACCAACAGCAACCAGAGATGGGAGTTCAAGATGACTCGCCTTTCCGTTTACGATCCGTTCGCCGAAGTGTTTCCCGAGTTGTTTCGCGGTGTTGTTGCGCCGACCCGAGAGCGCCAGTCCCAGTCGTTGCAGCTGAAGGTTGATGTTCGCGAGGGACCGGACGATTACACGGTCCATGCGGAAATGCCGGGCATTGCCAAGCAGGACATTCAGATTGAAGTTGATGGCAACCGCGTCTCGATCAGCGGCGAAATCAAGCGCGATGAAGCTTCCAAGGAGGGTAATCGCGTACTACATAGCGAACGCTATTTTGGATCGGTGTCTCGCAGCTTTACGCTGGCCAGTGAAATCGATGATGCCAAGGCCGAAGCACTTGTCGAGAATGGCGTGCTGACCTTGAAGCTGCCTAAGCGCACCGCGGCGTCGGCGCGCAAGATTTCTGTCAATTAATCTTTCTGCGACCTCCGGGGCATGTCCCCGGAGCGCTCCTTGATCAGGGGCTTGCGCAGACCTGTTCTGTCAGGGCAACAGCGGCGCGGAGGCTCGCCGCCGTTCATCACGAACGAGTGCTCTGAAATCCGATCGTGAATCAGGCTGTAACTTCGTAGCCGGCTTCGACAATTGCGACCTTGATGGCCTGTGCGTCGGCCCTGGTTTGAACCTTCACGTTGCCGGTGGCCAGATCAATTTCCACTGTCGCGCTGGAGTCAACTTCGGCGATGGCCTGTTTGACGGCGTTGGCGCAGTGATTGCATGACATTCCGGTGACTTGCAGATCCATCATGTTGATCTTCCTTTGATTGAAGCCCACGCGCGCAAGCCAATCTGAAGCGGGAGCACAGCATGCAGGCATTGATCGAATGATAGGCTAGAACGATTCATCTGGTGAATCGCCGAACCATGCAAGAAAACATCCCCTCCACACAAGCGCCGCCTGCCGCTACCCCTGATCCGGACAGCGCATCGCTGGCCATCGGCGGCATGACGTGTGCAATGTGTGCCACTCGGGTCGAAAAGGCATTGCTTAAGCTGCCTGGGGTATCCGATGCCGTGGTCAACCTGGCGACTGAAGTTGCCACGGTGACCTATGCCCCGGGCTCGATTCAGACACCGGTGCTGGTGGCAGCTGTCGAGAAGGCCGGATATACAGCCAGTCCCTATGATCCTCTTGCGCAGAGCCAGGATGAAGGTCCCGATCGCAGTTGGCTGCCGGTGCTGATTGCTGCGGTGCTTTCTGTGCCGCTGCTGATGCCGATGCTGCTTGCGCCCCTGGGGATCAGTTTGCATGTGTCAGCGCTCACGCAATGGCTGCTGGCGACCCCGGTGCAGTTTGTGCTGGGGGCCCGCTTTTACGTGGCAGGCTTCAAGGCAGTCCGGGCCGGCTCAGGCAACATGGATCTGCTGGTTGCAATCGGGACCAGCGCCGCTTATGGCTTGTCGCTTTACCAGTGGCTGGTGATCGGCGATTCGCATGGTGCGCATTACTATTTTGAAGCTGCGGCCGTGGTCATTACGCTGGTCATGTTCGGCAAATGGCTGGAGGCCGGTGCCAAGCGTCGCACGACCGAGGCCATCCGGGCCTTGCAGGCGCTGCGTCCCGAGCTTGCCAGTTTGCTGCGTGGGGGGCTTGAGCAGCGGGTGCCGATCGCGATGGTGCGCGTCGGTGACCTGGTGGTTGTGCGCCCGGGCGAACGGGTTCCAGTCGATGGCATCGTCACCGACGGGCGCAGTCATGTTGACGAGTCGCTGATCACTGGCGAGAGCCGGCCGGTTGCGCGTGAACCGGGTACCCGGGTGACCGGCGGCTCGATCAATGCCGAGGGGCGCCTTCTGGTGCAGGTCAGTGCGATCGGTGCCGAAACGATGTTGGCCCGCATCATCAGAATGGTCGAGCAGGCGCAGCAGGAAAAAGCGCCGATTCAGCGGCTGGTTGATCGCGTCAGCGCGGTCTTTGTGCCAACGGTCATGGCTATTGCGATGCTGACCTTGATCGGCTGGGCGCTGACCACCGGCGATTGGACCAGCGCGACGATCAACGCAGTGTCGGTGCTCGTGATCGCCTGCCCCTGTGCGCTGGGGCTTGCCACGCCGACGGCCATCATGGCCGGTACGGGGGTGGCCGCCCGACATGGTGTGCTCATCAAGGATGCGCAGGCGCTCGAGCTTGCGCACGCAATCCGTATCGTCGCTTTCGATAAGACCGGAACACTGACCGAGGGGCACCCCGTGCTGTCAGACATCGAAGTGGCGCCTGGTCTGGATGGCGTCGCCGTTCCGGGGTTCGAAGCGGTGGGGGATGCAGGAGCTGGATCCGGTTTCAACTCCCAGCGACTGCTTGCACTGGTGGCGACTGTGCAGGCAGCCAGCGAGCATCCGCTGGCGCAGGCGGCGCTTGCGGCGGCGCGTGAGGCCGGGCTGCAGGTGACGCCTGGCGCAGCGCTTGAAGACTTCCGGGCGATCGCCGGGCTGGGGGTGCAGGCCCGCGTGCAGGGTCGTGATGTCTGGATCGGCAACGAGGCCCTGATGCGTGAGCAAGGTGTTTCGGTGGACGCGCTGGCCGTGCGTGCGACGCAGCTGCAGGCGCAGGGCCGCAGTGTGTCGTTTGTCGCGCAGTCGGGTCCTCAGTTGCTTGGTCTTCTCGCCTTTGGTGACAAGCTCAAACCGGGCGCAACGCGGG
>JAURMJ010000349.1 GCA_030830765.1 Quisquiliibacterium sp. | reverse complement strand
TTTTCTTTTCTGATTTGTAAGCCCGGTCAGCGCCTTGAGTCCTGAAGGTCTTTCTGCTCAGTCCTCGCCAGTCGCCGTTGGGAGGCTCTGACGATCGGCCAGTTCGGTCAGTACACCAAGCAGCTGACTGCTTCCGGCCAGCTTGCGGGCAAGCTGGCCACAGACGAGATCGCAGAGCTGGTAAACCCGCGGATCTGCGAAACGGTAATACACCGAGGTACCCCGTTGCTCGCGCTCGAGCAGTCCGGCCTCGGTCAGAATGCCCAGATGCTTGGAAGCATTGGCCTGCGAGCATCCCAGCGCCTTGGTGATCTGCCCGACGTTGGTTGGTTCCTCGCGGACGATCTGAAGGATCTTCAGGCGCAGGGGCTCTCCGAGCGAGCGAAAGTACTTTGCAATCTGTTCAAGTACGAGGTCGTCCATGTCAACTCCAGCGGACCGTGATGGCACAAATTATCGCTCAAAGATTCTTTAAATGCAAATATAGCTATTTAGCGATATTGTGTGTAGAATACTTTACGAGCAGTTCGGCGAACGCACAGAGGTTGGGAATGACGTGGGCAGCCTGTCCGTCAATCTCGACCCAGCACAGCCGAACAGGCAACGCAACTTGACGCTCACGCAGTCATGTCATCGGGAAAAAAGATGGTGTCGATCCAAAAGGCAATCTCCATTGTCATGCTCAACGCGCTGATCGGCGCCTTGGTGCCTGCATCAGCCCACGCCCAACCCAGGCCACTGGCAACAATCGCCGTCGGGCAGAGCGCGGCAAACGGCTACTACCTCGCCGATGGCAAGGTTGAAGCCATCAGGGAAACGTCGATTGCAGCCCAGGTCTCAGGGAAGGTGATTGAGCGCACGGTGCGGGCTGGTGATCGGGTCAAGATCGGTCAGGTGCTTGTCCGCATCGATCCACGTGCCGCGCAGCAAAGTCAGGCCGCGGCTGCCGCGCAGCTGGCGGCCGCGCAAGCTCAGCTTGTTGCCGCTGAGAAAAACCTTGCGCGGACCAAGGAGTTGGTCGAACAGAAGTTCATGAGTTCGGCAATGCTCGACAAGGTTGAAGCCGATTACCGGGCTGCTCAGGAAACCGTGCAGGCACTGCGGGCTCAAAAAGCCGGAGCGGCAACGCAGACCGGCTGGCATACGCTGTCGGCGCCGTTCGATGGCATTGTGACCACAACGTCAACGGAAGTCGGCGACACCGCGATGCCGGGAAAACCGCTGCTCCAGTTGCACGACCCTTCTGCGATGCGAGTCGCCCTGAATGTGCCCGCAGCGGTCGTGAGCCAACTCGACCGTACGCGTGCGGCAAGCATCGAAATTCCCGACGTGACAGGGGACGAGGCCACGCCGAGAGCCGGTCCGATTGTTGTTGTCTCGGCCGCGGACCCTGTCAATCACACGCAACTGGTTCGGATTGAACTGCCACGCAATCTCGCTCAGCTGCATCCTGGGTTGTTTGCACGCGTCAAGTTACCCCTGGGCAGCGCAGCAAATGAGCTGTCGGCCCGGCTGACCATTCCGGTGTCCGCTTTGGTCGTGCGTGGCGACTTGCGGGCGGTCTATGTGGTTGGCGATAAGACGGTCACCTTCCGCCAGGTGCGGATCGGGCGTGTCCAGGCAGATCAGATCGAAATCCTCTCTGGTCTGAGCGCAGGCGAGCGGGTGGCCCTGGATCCGGTTGCAGCAGCCCGTGCAGCCGGCGTGGTGAAACCATGAGCGATTCGGCAAACAACAAGCCGGTGCAGGACGATCAGACTGGGCGCATGGGCATCTCGGGTCGCATCGCCGCTTACTTTCAGGATGCGCAGATCACGCCGTTGCTCGCGCTGGTGGCAATGCTGATCGGCCTTTTCGCGGTCTTTGTCACGCCACGCGAAGAGGAGCCGCAGATCGACGTGACCATGGCCAATGTGGTGATTGCCTATCCGGGGGCCTCGGTTGCAGATGTCGATGCGACGGTGGCCCTGCCGGCTGAACAGGTGCTGTCGCAAATCGCTGGCGTTGAGCACACGTATTCGGTTTCCCGACCCGGCGTCGCGCTGATTACCGTTCAGTTCAAGGTCGGCGTGCCACGTTCCGAGGCGATCGTCCGCCTTCACGATGTGCTGCAGGCCAACTCGGACTGGCTGCCGCAGGGACTTGGCGTGATGCCTCCGATCGTCAAGCCCAAGGGCATTGACGATGTTCCGATCGTGACCTTGACGCTGGCCGGCAAAGATCAGCACATTGCGTCCTCTGATCTTGAGCGCGTGGCGCATGCCCTGGAAGTCGAGCTTAAGCGTGTTCAAGGTGTCCGCGAGGTCGTTTCGATTGGAGGACCGGGGCGGGTTGTACGCATCGAACCGGACATTGCCAAGCTCAATGCCTACTCGCTGACGCTGACCGAATTGCATCGTGTGCTTGCCGCAGCCAATGTCGGTCAGCCGTTGGGTGATTCAATTCGGACCAATACCAGCGTCGCGATTCAGGTTGGTGAGTTTCTCACCAGCGCACGCGATGTCGAGGAACTCGTCGTCGCGGTGCGAGGCGGCAAACCGGTTTACCTTCGCGACTTGGCCAACGTGAGCGACGGCCCGCCCAGTGCAAAACGCTATGTGATGCATTCGCAGGTCACGCACGAGCCCGACGCGAAAGTCATCAAGCAGACCACGCCCGCAGTCGTGATCGCGATTACCAAGAAGCCTGGCGAAAACGCGGTCAAGGTGGCCGAACAGGTGATCGAGCGCGCAACCCTGCTGCGCAATACGATTGTTCCGACCGAGGTGCAATTGAAGGTCACGCGAGATTACGGCTCGACCGCTGGAGAGAAGGCTTCGACGCTCATCAAGAAACTTGCGTTTGCAACTGCCTCGGTTGTGTTGCTTGTGTTCTTTGCGCTAGGCAGACGGGAAGCAGCCATCGTTGGACTGGCCGTGATCCTGACACTGACTGCAACGCTGTTCGCGTCCTGGGCCTGGGGATTCACGCTGAACCGCGTGTCGCTGTTCGCGCTGATCTTCTCGATCGGCATCCTGGTGGATGACGCAATCGTTGTCGTGGAGAACATCCACCGACATCGCAGCCTGAACCCGGATCTTCCCTTGAGGGCGATCATCCCGCATGCTGTTGATGAAGTCGGCGGACCGACCATCCTTGCAACGCTGACCGTGATCGCCGCGCTGCTGCCAATGGCATTTGTCTCAGGTCTGATGGGTCCGTACATGGCGCCGATCCCGATCAATGCGAGCCTGGGCATGCTGCTGTCGCTGGCCATTGCATTCGTCGTGACACCGTGGCTGTCGGCGCGCTGGCTTGGCAAACATGATCCACACGCCGATCACGCAGGGTTGTCCTCAAAACTGATGCCGATCGCCAATCGCCTGTTCACACCCTTGCTCGACCGTGCTCGAGGTGCGCGTAACCGGGCACTGCTCTGGTTCGCCGTCCTGCTGCTGATTGCCGGATCAGTGTCACTGCCGGTTCTCCAGCTTGTCGTGCTCAAGATGCTGCCATTTGATAACAAGAGCGAATTTCAGGTCGTACTGGACATGCCGGTCGGCACACCAGTGGAGAAGACTTCGGCCGTGCTCGATGAACTCGCTCAGCAACTGGCCAGCGAGCCTGAGGTCGAGAGCATTCAGTCGTTTGCCGGCAGTGCAGCTCCGATCAACTTCAATGGCCTGGTCAGACAGTACTACATGCGCTCCTATGCGCAGATGGGAGATCTGCAGGTCAATCTGGTCGACAAGGCGCATCGCAAGGCCAAGAGTCACGAGATCGCACAGCGCGTTCGCCCAGCCCTGACCAAGATTGCAAACAAGTACGAGGCCTCCTTGAAGGTTGTCGAGGTGCCCCCCGGTCCACCGGTAATGGCTCCAATCGTGGCGGAAGTCTACGGACCGGATGACGCTTCCAGGCTCCGTCTGGCTCGACAGATCCGCCAGGTCTTTGACGGCACAGACGGCGTGGTTGATTCAGACGACACCCTGATCGCCGTGGCTCCCAAGTCGCGCCTGGTGATTGATCGTCGCAAGGCAGCGCAAGCCGGTGTGCCGCAGCAGGAAATTGTCGCCACGCTTTCCTTGTCGCTGGCCGGTCAGAATGTCACGTTCCTGCGAGACGCGAGCAAGTACCCAGCGCCCGCCCAATTACGTTTGTCAGATGCAGATATTGCCGAGCTGGATACCGTGCTCAAGCTTCCGGTCCGGACTGCCTCCGGGGGTACGGCGCAGCTGCGCGAATTCATCAAGGTGCTACCCGCAAGTCGAGACAAACCTCGCTACCGCAAGGATCTGCTGCCCGTTGAATACGTGATGGGCGATGCCGCTGGCCGCATTGATTCTCCGCTTTACGCGATGTTCGGCATGCGCTCAGCAATTGCGAAGATCGAGGGTCCGGGCGGTGTACCGGTGGATGAATACTTCATCTCGACACCGAAGGATCCTTATCGAAGCGGGGCGATCAAATGGGATGGCGAATGGCAGATCACGTATGAGACCTTTCGCGACATGGGAGCAGCCTATGCGGTCGGGCTTGTATTGATCTACCTGCTGGTCGTGGCGCAGTTCGGGTCTTACCTGACACCGCTGATCATCATGGCACCGATTCCGCTCACTGTGATCGGCATTTTGCCCGGTCATGCGCTGTTCGGAGCGCAGTTCACCGCGACATCAATGATTGGGATGATTGCATTAGCCGGGATCATCGTACGTAACTCGATTCTGCTCGTCGACTTCATTCATCTTCGGATCAACGAAGGTGCTGTCTTTTCCCGGGCAGTCATCGAGTCGGCTGCCGTCCGGGCGCAGCCGATTGTGCTGACTGCGTTGGCAGCGATGCTTGGCGCTCTGTTCATTCTGGATGATCCGATCTTCAATGGTCTGGCGATCTCCTTGTTGTTTGGCATTGCGATTTCAACGCTGCTGACGCTGGTCATCATTCCGCTGCTGTTCTACGTCGCCTATCGTCGCAAATACGAGAACAGTGCTGCCACCAGTTCCGAAACCGGCGGACAGTCCGCCTCAACCTCAGTGTCTTGATGGAGAAAAAGCAATGACTTCCTGGTCTTTCGTTCGTGTTTTCGCGGGTTTCCTCATTCTGGCGTCGTTGCTGCTTGGGGTGCCCGGCAGCCCGCTGTTTATCAGCCAGAACTTCCTGTGGCTGACCGCATTTGTTGGCGCCAACCTGCTGCAAAGTGGGTTCACCAAATGGTGTCCGCTTGAAATCATCATGCGCAAGGTGGGTCTGCGCGCCGGTTCCTGACCGCCTCCGCTTGATGCGGATAGGAAGGCAAAAGGTCGCATCCGCGGCCTTTTGCCTTTTCGGGCGAGGTCCCTGTTCAGTGAGCAGTCATTGGCATCCCGTTCTCGACCGATCGTCTGGCTTGGATCCAAGTCATCGGATGAATTGCCGATACACAGTCAGGGCATCAAGACAACTTTGCCGGTGGTTTTTCGACCAGGCAGTGCCTCTGCCTTAATCTGCCTTGCCTGAGTCCATATTCCCTCGGGCACGCAGCCCTCGATTATCATCTTCGGGAGCCTGCAGCGGCGTTCAGCGCCGTGGCCGGAGTAACATCGACCGACGGGCGACAGCCCGACTTATTCAACCAGCATCGAACGCAAGTTCGATTTTCGAAGGCAGAAAAAGTGAGCGAAGCACGATACGAAAAGCAGGGTGAGGTCGCGATCATCACGATGGACAACCCGCCGGTTAACGGGCTGGGTTTCGAATTACGACGTGGCATTGTCGAAGGCCTGATGCGGGCGCGCGCAGACAGCGCAGTCAAGGCAATCGTGATCACCGGGGCCGGCCGGGCATTCT
>JAURMJ010000348.1 GCA_030830765.1 Quisquiliibacterium sp. | reverse complement strand
CGAGGAGCTGATCCCGAACCCATTCTCGCTGACCCCGGATGCGCCTGAGCCGCTGGGTCGACTGCCGCAGATCGTTGTCATCATTGACGAGCTAGCAGACCTGATGATGGTGGTTGGCAAGAAGATCGAGGAACTCATTGCCCGCCTGGCTCAAAAGGCGCGTGCGGCAGGGATTCACCTGATTCTTGCGACGCAGCGTCCATCAGTCGACGTCATCACGGGTCTGATCAAGGCCAATATTCCGACCCGGATCGCGTTCCAGGTGTCTTCGAAGATCGATTCGCGCACGATTCTCGACCAGATGGGGGCTGAATCGCTGCTGGGGCAGGGAGACATGTTGTTCCTGCCACCCGGGAACGGCCTGCCGATGCGGGTCCACGGCGCATTTGTCGAAGATGACGAGGTGCACAAGGTTGTCGAGCACTGGAAGTCGCATGGCGAGCCACAGTACATCGAAGGCATTCTGGAAGGCGGCACGCTGGAGGCCGCGGATACCGGCAGTGCGGTCGGGTTCGGGGGGCTGCAGCAGACTTTGCAGGAAGGCGGTGTTGACGGCGAGGCCGACCCGCTCTACGACCAGGCCGTGGCCGTCGTGCTCAAACACAAGCGGGCCTCGATCTCGCTGGTGCAGCGTCATCTGCGGATTGGCTACAACCGCTCGGCGCGCTTGCTTGAGCAGATGGAAAAGTCCGGTCTGGTCTCGGTCATGGGTTCGAATGGCAACCGGGATATCCTGGTGCCGACCCGCGCGGAAGCTGACGAAGGCTGAAAATCCGCTCCGAATCTGACGCAGCACCGCTTGCCGGCGGACGTAGAATCGGCAGATGCACTTTCCAACGATTTTTGGTTGTTTTCGACAAGTCGGTATGGCGATCGCCCGTTCGCTGATCCCACGCATGGTGTCGGCAGCGGTCGCGCTGTCTGCCGCAGCGGTCATGGCAGCTCCCGCGGATCCGAGCAAACCGAGCGATCCTCTCGGGCAAACGCTGCAGTCGCCTCGGGTGGCTCCGGTCACAGTCGGGCAACCCGCCTCTGTCGCGAAACCTGATGCCTCCGGCAGCGGGTTTCTGATGGAGCCTTCAGGTAACGGCGATGCGATCGCGCAACTGCGACGATTTGTTTCAGACACACGGTCTGCGCGTGGCGCCTTCTCTCAGCAGACGATGCGTGGCGCAGGGCGTTCGCCTGACCAGGCCAGCGGTGTCTTCGCCTTTGAGCGACCTGGACGGTTTCGCTGGGAGGTGCGCAAACCGTTCACGCAGTTGATGGTGGCCGATGGCGCAAAGCTCTGGTTTCTGGACACCGATCTGAATCAGGTCATTGAGCGCAAGCTTTCTGAATCACTCGGTGCCAGTCCGGCGGCCATCCTATTTGGCGGCGGCAATCTCGAGCAGACCTTCAAGCTGCAGGAAACTGGTCAGCACCAGGGGCTTGATTGGCTTGACGCCTTACCGATGAACCGCGATGCAGGTTTTGAACGGATCGCGATCGGTTTTCGCAACGGATTGCCTGAGGCGATGGAAGTGCTTGATGCCTTCGGTCGCACAACGCGTTTCATGTTCACCAGCCTCGAACGCAATCCCGTGCTCGATGCCAGCCTGTTTCATTTTGTCGTGCCCCCGGGGGCTGACCTGATCACCCAGTAGCACTGCCTGCAAGGACACTCGATGAGCCAGACATCTGCTCCAGCCCGCGTTGGCGATTCGCTTGAAGCCGTCGATACACCGGCGCTGATTCTCGATCTTGATCGTTTCGAGGCTAATCTGAATGCGGTTCACGATTATGTTCTGTCCCGGGGGGCACGCGTGCGCTCGCATGGCAAGGCACACAAATGCTCAGAGATTGCATTGCGCCAAGTGGCTGCCGGTGCCATTGGTCTTTGCTGTCAGAAAGTCGGCGAGGCTGAGGTCTTTGTCGCTGCCGGTATTCAGGACGTGCTCGTTGCCAATGTCGTCGTCGGGCAATCGAAGGCCGACCGGCTCGCGCAGCTGGCGAGGCGCGCGCGCGTCGGGGTCTGTGTCGACGGCGCGCTGCAGGTCGAGCAGCTTGCACAAGCCGCGGGCAGGGCGGGCACAACGCTGCAGGTGCTCATCGAGATCGATGTCGGCGCAGCGCGCTGCGGCGTCTCCACCGAGGCCGAGGCGCTTGAGCTGGCAGCGTTGATTGCGTCCCATGCACCGGCTTTGCAGCTGCGCGGGCTGCAGGCCTATCACGGTCCGGCGCAGCACAAGCGCACGACCAGCGAACGGGCTGTGGCCATTGGCCAGGCTGCGGCGAAGGCCTCGAAGGTCGCAAGCCTGCTGCGCGAGAACGGGCACCAGGTCGACGAAATCACCGGAGGCGGTACCGGCTCGTACCTGTATGAGCTTGCCTCGGGCATTTATAACGAAGTACAGCCGGGCTCCTACGTGCTGATGGATGCCGATTACGGGGCCAATCAGCTCGACCCCGATGCGCCCGTGCTGCAGCAGGCGCTCAGTGTTCTTTGCACGGTGATCACCGCCCGATCGACGCATGCGGTGTTGGACGGGGGGCTGAAGGCCTTCGCGGTCGACAGTGGCCTGCCAGTTCCTGTCGTGCCGGGCTGGAAGGCGCGTGGTCTGTCTGACGAGCACGCGGTCATTGTTCCCAGCGAGGGCGCCCGCGTCCTGCAGGTTGGTGAGAAGATTCATCTGACGCCTGGTCACTGTGACCCCACGGTGAATCTGCACGACTGGATTGTCGCAGTGCGCGGTGGCCGGGTTGAAGCACTCTGGTCGGTTGATGCGCGTGGTGCGCTGTTCTGAACCCTCTGAAAATATTGGTTCCAACCAGGCGAATGAAATGATCGATCAGACCGCTGCTGTTGATCCGACTGTCGCCGCCTCTGACCGTCGACGCGATATCCGCACGATGACGGTGGTCGGGTTGGCGCATGGCAGCTCGCACTTCAGCCAGCTGCTGCTTGCGCCGCTGTTCCCTTGGATCAAGGACGCGTTCTCGCTCAGCTATGCCGAACTGGGCCTTTTGATGACGGTGTTCTTTGTGTTCTCGGGGTTTGGCCAGGCTGCAGCCGGTTTCGTTGTTGACCGGATAGGCGCCTTACCGGTCCTGCTTGGGACGCTGCTGCTGTTTGCGCTGGCTGCGCTCGGGCTGTCGCTCAGTGTCAGTTACGCGATGATGATGGCCTTCTCGGCAATCGCTGGGATTGCCAACTCCCCATTTCATCCGATCGGTTTCTCAATCATCAATGCCCGGATCAGCCCGTCCCGCCTGGGTCGAGCCTATGCAGTGCATGGGATCACCGGCAACCTGGGATGGGCCATTGCACCGGCCTTTGTCATTACAGTGACGCAGCTCTCGAACTGGCGGGTTGCACTCGGGTGTGCAGCCCTGCTGCTGCTCGGGGTCTGGCTCGTGGTCTGGAAAAACCGGGATGTGTTGAGCGGCGTTCAACGCACACCTGCCGCTGCCATTGAGGGCAAAGCGCAGGTCGTTGACAGTCAGTTCGCGTTTCTAAAGCTGCCGGCGGTCTGGCTCAGCTTCGGGTTCTTCTTTGCCGCCGCTTCGGTGCTTGGCGGCAGCATGGCATTCTCGGGCAGGTTCTTGATTGCCTCCGATAGCTGCGCTTCGAGCGTGCTGCTGGTGATTGCCTTCAGCGTGTATTCCTCGCCGCCGCCGCGAT
>JAURMJ010000347.1 GCA_030830765.1 Quisquiliibacterium sp. | reverse complement strand
TGGACGATCAAGTCGGAAATCCCGACCATCAAACAGCTCGGACTGCCCGGGATTCTCTCTGAAATCGCGATGACCAAGCGTGGACTGGTGATTGTGGTCGGGGCGACTGGCTCAGGAAAATCGAACACGCTGGCCGCAATGATCGGGCATCGCAATGAGAACAGTGCCGGACATATCGTGACGATCGAAGATCCGGTCGAGTTCGTTCATCCGCACAAGCATTGCATCGTGACGCATCGCGAGATTGGTGTTGACACGGAGAGCTGGGGGGTGGCCCTGAAGAATACGCTTCGCCAGGCGCCAGACGTGATCATGATCGGCGAGATCCGAGACCGTGAGACGATGGAGCATGCAGTCACCTTCGCCGAGACCGGGCACCTGTGTGTCGCAACCCTGCACTCGAACAGCGCCAACCAGGCGCTAGACCGGATCATCAACTTCTTTCCTGAGGATCGGCGCGATCAGCTGTTGATGGATCTATCGCTGAACCTGAAAGGCATCATTTCACAGCGACTGATCCCAACGAAAGGGCGTGCGGGACGGGTGCCGGCGGTCGAAATCATGCTCAATTCACCGCTGATCGCCGATCTGGTCTTCAAGGGCGAGGTCGGCACGATCAAGGACGTGATGAAAAAGAGTCGAGAAATCGGCATGCAGACCTTCGATCAGGCTTTGTTCGATCTGTACGAAAGCGAGCTGATCAGCTATGAGGATGCGCTGCGCAATGCCGACTCGGTCAATGACCTGCGCCTGCAGATCAAACTGAACAGCAAACACTCGGACCGCGACCTTAATCGCGGGATTGAGCACCTCGACGTGGTTTGATTTCGCCCGGCGCGAAGATCTCGAAGCCGAACAGCCGGCATTCGATCGCGCCGTTGAACAAGGGCGCACGGCGGCGTTCGCGCATACCGAGTTTGCGCGGCAGTTGCGGGTCGCTGGTCAGCAACCAGGCCTGCCAGCCGCCGAAGTGTTCGCGTAGCGTCTGCCCGATCGTGCTCCAGTCAGCTCCGTCCACTTCCTCCAGGCCGATCCGTTCGCCATAGGGCGGATTCGAGACGATCAGTCCGGCTTGCTCGAAAGGGGACCTGATGCGGGCCGCATCACGGATGCTGGTCTGGATGATGCCGTCGGGAATCCCGGCCCGGCGAGCATTCTGGCGAGTCTGATCGATCGCGACCGGATCGATATCACTGGCTGCGATCAACAACCGCCCCGATGCGCTTCGTTCGTCTGTGGCGTGAAGCGTTGCCTGTGCCTGCTCGCTGAGACGATTTGCTGTGTCGAGAGCTTGCGTGCGAATGGCCCGCCAGCCACGGGCATCAAAATCGAAAAGTTTCTCAAAGCCGAATTCACGAGCCAGTCCAGGTGCGATGCCCAGTGCCTGCTGGGCCGCCTCGATGGCGATCGTGCCTGAACCACAAAACGGGTCATACAGCGCGCGTTGTGGCGACCAGCCAGCCAGTGCCAGCAGTCCGGCGGCGAGATTTTCCTTGATCGGTGCCTGTCCCTTGTCGTCGCGCTCACTGCGCCAGCCGCGCTTGAACAGTGGCTCACCGCTCAGGTCCAGATAGAGCAGTGCCTCGCGATCCTGAAGAAAGGCGAAGACCCGCACATCGGGCGTATTGGTATCAATGGATGGGCGATTGCCGGTACGCGTGCGGAAGCGATCAACGATTCCATCTTTAAAACGCAGGGTTGCAAAATTCAGGCTGCGCAACGGTGAACGGATTGCATTGATATCGATGCGCAGCGTGTGATCAACGCCGAACCAGCGCTCCCATTCGACGCGGTTGGCCAAGCGGTACAGGTCGTCGTCGTCGCGGTAACGTCCTTTGGCAACCTGCAGTAAAACCCGGCTGGCGATCCGCGACTGCAGATTGGTCTTCCAGGCGAGCGGTCGCATGCCGCAGAACGCAACCCCGCCATGGCTCTCGCGAACCTGCTGCGCGCCCAGCGCGTTGAGCTCGGCCGCCAAAGCCGGTTCAAGCCCTCGCGGACACGGGGAGAAAAACTGCTCAAGGTCGGTGGATTCGGGGCCGCGGCCCGAAGTCGCGGGCTTCAAGCGGCTTCGAGCGCGCGCTCGAGGAATTCAAGCCGATCCTGACCCCAGAATGGCTCATCATTGAAGACATACCAGGGAACACCGAACACGCCGCGGTCGATTGCCTCCTGCGTGTAGGCATCGAAGGTCTGATGGGTCTGTGGGATCTGCAAATACAGCGGGTCGACCTCCAGCCCCGACTCGTGAACGATTGCTCGCACGGTCTTCGTATCGGCAAGATCCCGTTCCTGGACCCACATCGCCTGCATCAGGTTGCCGGCCAGCTTCATTGCTGCGTCCTGACCATGCAATTGGTCTGCAGCGATGATCAGTCGACAAGGGTCGTCGACCGGAGCAGGGAAGAACTTTGGCTTCAGGTTCAGCGCAACGCCGCGCAGCTTGCGCCAGCGCTCAAGTTCGACGAGCCGGTAGGCCTGGCGCTGCGGCGCGCGCTTCGGCAGCGGCAGGCCTCCCGAGATGGGAAACACTTTGGCACCGACATCAATCGGCTTGATCCGGATCGTGGCATTGTGCAGGGCGCAGATCTCGCGCAGACGGCCATGACCGAGGAAGGTCCATGGTGAGCCCGGGCTCATGAAGTAGTCGACGGTTTTTTCCATGTCAGAAGGGCTTTATGACAACAAGAATGAGGGTCAGTAGCAACGCGATTGTGGGAATCTCGTTGAACCAGCGGTACCAGATATGTGAGCGCGTGTTGGCGCCCGCGGCGAACTTCTTGAGCAGGCGTCCACAACCATGGTGAAAGCCAAGCAGTACGATCACGATTGCAAGCTTGGCGTGCATCCAGCCGGCACCCTTGCCGACACCATAGCCGATCCACAGCCACAGTCCGAAGACCAGCGTGAGCACCATCAGCGGCAGCATGAAGCGGTACAGCTTGCGCCCCATCAGCAGCAGCCGTTCACGCTCGGCCTGCGAGTCTTGCGGCACCAAGGCCAGATTCACGAAGAGGCGCGGCAAGTAAAACAGACCCGCGAACCAGCTGATCAGGAACAACAGGTGCAGGGTCTTGACCCAGAGGTAGCCGCTGCTCATTGGCGCACCTGACCGGATCCGAGCACGACGTATTTCAGCGAAGTCAGGCCCTCAAGACCGACCGGGCCGCGGGCATGCAGCTTGTCGGTGGAGATGCCGATCTCGGCGCCCAGACCGAATTCGAAACCATCTGCGAAGCGGGTTGATGCGTTGACCATCACGGATGACGAGTCGACCTCACGCAGGAATCGCATCGCACGGGAGTAGTCTTCGGTCACGATCGAGTCGGTATGGTTTGAGCCGTAGGTATTGATGTGCTCGATCGCGGCGTCAATGCCATCGACAATCCGGATGGACAGGATCGGGGCCAGATACTCGGTGTGCCAGTCTTCCTCGGTAGCGGCTTTGCAGTCAATGGATGCCTCGGTCAGGATCTGGCGAGTGACTTCGTCGCCGCGCAGTTCCACCTGTTTATCCACGTAGATCCTGCACAGCGCAGGCAAGACCTGAGGGGCGACCGGCGCATCGACGAGCAGAGTTTCCATCGTATTGCACGGCGAATAGCGCTGCGTCTTGGCGTTGTCCGCGATGACGATGGCCTTGTCCAGGTCGGCGGCTGCGTCGATGAACACATGGCAGATGCCGTCCAGGTGCTTGATCGTGGGCACCTTGGCATCACGCGAGATGCGTTCGATCAGCGATTTGCCGCCCCGCGGTACGATCACGTCGACATACTGCGGGCTGGTGATCAGTTCGCCGACCGCCGCGCGATCGGTGGTTTCAATGACCTGCACCGCGTCCTGAGGCAGACCTGCACTGCTCAGCCCTTCACGAATCAGTGCGGCCAGTGCCTGGTTGCTGTGAATCGCCTCGGAGCCGCCCCGGAGGATCGTTGCGTTGCCCGACTTGATGCACAGACCGGCTGCGTCGATCGTCACATTCGGACGTGATTCATAGATGATGCCGATCACGCCGAGCGGAACGCGCATACGTCCGACCTGAATGCCGGTCGGACGAAAGCGCAGATCGGTGATCTCGCCGATCGGGTCCGGCAGCATGGCGATCTGTTCAAGACCAGTGGCCATCGATTCGATGACCTTATCGGTCAGGGCGAGCCGATCCACAAAGGCTGAATCCTCTCCGGCTGCCCGGGCCGCTGCCAGATCATGCTCATTGGCCTCTTTGAGAGCCTGTGCATCCCGGCGGATCGCCGCAGCCGTCGCCAGCAGAGCTCGATCTTTTGCTCGCGTGTCTGCGCGTGCCATCTGCCGACTGGCGGTCCGGGCCCGGTGGCCCAGATCGGCCACATAAAGGGGAATATCGATCGCTTGCTTGTCCACTTCAGTTTCCTGCGAGAGAGGGCGCGCCGGCCAGTGAGGTCGCAAGCGACATCATCTCGGACCAGGCATCGCCCGGGCTGATTCCCTTGGCGATTCTATCGATCCCGGCCGCAGCCTGCAGCGCGCGTTCAAGGCGTCCGGCATCAAGGCGCTGCAGCGCTCGCTGGTAGAGCGCCTCGCGCGGACCGAAGATGCGCAGTTCGCGCATCATGGACGCGGGAGCCCGCCCGCTTGCCCGACCTTCCGAGAGTCTGGCCAGATTGCGGATTGCATCGCCCAGCGCCCAGAGTACCAGTGGAGGCGCTTCGCCTTCGGCGCGCAAACCTTCAAGGGTGCGCAACGTGCGTGCGATGTCACCGGCCAGCATCGCATCAGCCAGTCCGAAGGCGTCGTAGCGCGCGACATTCAATACGGCTTCGCGCACGCCATCAGCAGGTAACGGGCCCTCGCTGAAAAGCAGACCGAGTTTGCGAATTTCCTGGTGGGCGGCCAGCAGATTGCCCTCGACGCGTTCAGCAAGAAAGTCCAGTGTCTGCGGGTCTGCTTTCTGATTCTGACGGCCCAGACGCTGCGCAATCCATTGCGGCAGCTTTGCGCGCTCGATCGGGTAGACCGGAACAATCAGCGCATGACGGTCAAGTTCACGGAACCAGGCGGTCTCGGTGGTCGCCCGATCCAGACGCGGCCCAGACAACAGAATGCGGGTTGAGGCGTCCAGCGTTGCCGCAGCCTGCCCGAGCGCTGCGCCCAATTCCTTGGTGGGCTTGCCGTTCAGGCGCAGCTCGATGATGCGGCTGGACGCAAACAGTGACAGGGCCTGGGTTTCGGCCAGCAAAGCATCGACCTTGAACCCGCGTTCGACATTGAAGACTTCGCGTTCCTGAAAGCCGGACTGACGCATTGCGGCCCGCAAGTGGTCGGTTGCCTCGATGCGCAGCAGCGGCTCGTCGCCATGGACCCAGCTGATCGGCGCAATCTCCTTGCGCAGCGCAGTGTCGAGAGCTTCCAGTCTGATCTGCATTCTAAATTGCGCCTCGACCCAACACTACAGGCGAATTGCAGCTAGACGAAGAATCAACTGCTGGACAATATCAGCTTGCATTTCACGGAACATGATGACGTCTTCCTGTTCCTTGGACATCAGCTGAGTGTCGCTGGTCGTGATCTCCCGTCGCTGGATCACCTCAGTCGTTGGGATCAGCTCGGCCCCTTTCTGATCCGACACCCGAAAGACGATCCGCAGACGCAGCTGATACTCGCGAGGGCGGCCTGCAGCCGAGAAGCTGACAATCTGTTTTTCCCGAAGCTCGCGAACGATATCGACCCGTACCGCTCCCTGCTCTGGCTGCCTGACGATCTTCAGGCGGGAATTTGTGCGCAGCAGTCGACGAAATTCAAGGCCGACCGGGGAGCGTTCGTCGACATTCAGGTACAGCGTCTGGAAGGAAAAATTTTCCTCGCCCTTGAGCTTGAATCCACAACCAGTGACGGCTCCCAGCGTGCCGGCTGCAAGTGCCGCCAGCAGCGCGCGACGCCCGGGCGTGAGGAGCGTCAGCCGTGGTTTCATCAGACGACTACGTTCACCAGACGACCTGGAACGACGATTACTTTACGCGCCGGGCGTCCCTCGGCGATGCGCGCAAAGGCCTCGGTGGCCAGCGCAGCGGCTTCGATACTCTTGTTGTCGGCATCGGCGGCAACCTTGACTGCGCCCCGCACCTTACCGTTGATCTGCAGCACCAGTTCGATCTCATCCTGGATCAGCGCACCTTCGTCGACCTCGGGCCAGGGGGCATCGAGCAGGTCACCCTGTGCCGTCGCGTAGCCCAGCTCGTTCCAAAGCGAATGCGTGATATGCGGCACTACCGGATTGAGCACACGCAGCAGGATCGACAGACACTCGCGCACGGTAGCGGCCGACTGCGGTGAGGCCGGCAGCTTGGCCGACTCCAGCGCGTTGAGCATCTTCATGCCTGCCGATACAACGGTGTTGTACTGCAGCCGTTGGTAGTCATAGTTGGCCTGCTTGAGGACCGAGTGAATCTCAAGGCGCAGCGCCTTTTGCGCCGCATCCAGCGACTTCGGATCAAGCGCCTGTGTATGGGATGCAAGCAGCTCGGACTGATTGGCAGCGTACTGCCAGACCCGGCGCAGGAAACGATGCGCACCCTCGACACCGGCTCCCGACCATTCGAGCGTCTGCTCGGGTGGGCTTGCGAACATCACGAACAGGCGCGCGGTATCGGCGCCGTAGCGGTCGATCAGCTCCTGCGGGTCGACGCCATTGTTCTTGCTCTTTGACATCGTGCCGACGCCGGCATATTCGATCGCACTGCCATCGGACTTCAGAAGGGCGCCGTTGATGCGACCGTTCTCATCGAAGGTGTTCTCGACATCATCGGGCCAGAAATACTCGATGCCACCGCGTTCGTTTTTGCGCTGATAAATGTGGTTGAGCACCATGCCCTGACAAAGCAGGCGGGTAAAAGGCTCATCGAATTGGACCAGGCCCCGATTGGCATCGCCGGGGAAATGGCCATGGATGTCACGCATCACCTTGGTCCAGAACCGTGCGTACAGCAGGTGGAGCACTGCGTGTTCAATGCCACCGATGTACTGGTCCATCGGCATCCAGTAATCATTGCGCGCATCGACCATCCCGTTCTCGCTGTCCGGCGAGCAGTAGCGCATGTAGTACCAGGACGAATCGATGAAGGTGTCCATCGTGTCGGTTTCACGCCGTGCCGGTTTGTCACACTGCGGGCACCTGCAGGACAGGAAACCTTCGGCCTTGTTCAGCGGGTTGCCGCTGCCATCCGGCACCAGATCTTCGGGGAGCACGACCGGCAACTGATCATAGGGCACGGGCACCGGACCGCAGTCGTCGCAATGAATGATCGGGATCGGGGTACCCCAGTAGCGCTGGCGCGAGATGCCCCAGTCACGCAGACGCCACTGGATCTTTTTCTCGCCCAGGCCGAGCTTTTCCACATCAGCCGCAATCGCATCGATGGCGTCTGACAAGCCCAGTCCGTCGTATTTGCCGGAGTTGATGCACTTGCCCGCACCTTTTTCCTCATACCAGGTCTGCCAGGCCTGGTCGGAAAATTCCTGGCCGTCGACATCGATGACCTGCCTGATCGGCAGGCCGAATTTGCGCGCGAAGGCAAAGTCACGTTCATCATGCGCGGGCACGCCCATTACCGCGCCATCGCCATAGCTCATCAGCACATAGTTGCCGACCCAGACCTCGACCTGCTCGCCTGAGAGCGGGTGCTTGACGAACAGCCCGGTGGGCACGCCATCCTTTTCCATGGTTGCCAGATCGGCTTCCATGACTGACCCCTGTCTGGCCTTGTCGACGAACTTGGCCACGCGAGCGTCCCGCGCGGCCGCCTCGGTGGCCAGCGGATGCTCCGGGGCGACGGCCACAAACGTCACGCCCATGATCGTGTCGGCTCGGGTGGTAAAGACGTACAGACGCCCATCGCCAACCAGTGCGCCATCGCTGCCAGGGGCAGCGGTGTTGCGGATGTCATGCGGGAATGCAAAGCGCACACCGGTCGATTTGCCAATCCAGTTTGACTGCATCGTGCGGACACGGTCGGGCCAACCTTGCAGATCGTTCTCGACGGCATCGAGCAGTTCGCCCGCGTAGTCGGTGATCTTCAGGTAGTAGCCGGGGATTTCACGCTTTTCAACGAGTGCACCGGTGCGCCAGCCGCGTCCGTCGATGACCTGTTCGTTGGCCAGCACAGTCTGGTCGATCGGATCCCAGTTCACGACCTGCGTCTTGCGATAGGCGATGCCACGCTCGAGCATCTGCAGGAACAACCACTGGTTCCATTTGTAGTACTTGGGGTCGCAGGCCGCGACTTCGCGACTCCAGTCGATGG
>JAURMJ010000346.1 GCA_030830765.1 Quisquiliibacterium sp. | reverse complement strand
TTCAGGCTTTGTAGGTTCAGGCTTTGTAGGTTCAGGCTTTGTAGGTTCAGGCTTTGTAGGTTCAGGCTTTGTAGGTACCGGCGCCGGCGAAGGGATCAAAGCCACATTGATCGTGGTCTCGCGCTCGGGCTGAACCCCCATGCCAAGACCGCTCAGCGCATCATCGACCCAGGCCAGCAGCACCAAATGCATCAGCGCCGACAGCAGCAGCACTGCAGCCAGGATCAGCAACCTGCGCGGCGGCCGCATCCTGACGCGACGGGTCGGCATCGAATCGAACCGCTCAGCCAATGCCCTCGCCTCTTGCCCGGCAAGTTGCTGTTACGGACAACTCAGCGTGCCTTCTTGAGCCGGCTGGAGAACTGCTTTCGGAATTTCGCCAATTTGGGCGCGACCACAGCCATGCAATACCCTTGGTACGGATTACGTTCAAAGAAGCGTTGGTGATAGTCCTCAGCGGCGTAGTACTCGGGCAGCGGCGCAAGCTGGGTGACGACAGGCGCATCGAAAACACGTTCAGTCTGCAAAGACTCGATCAGACGCTGCGCGACCTCACGCTGGCTCTCATCCACGTGGAAGATCACTGAACGATATTGCGTCCCGACATCCGCTCCCTGCCGGTTCAGCGTGGTCGGATCGTGAATCGAGAAAAAAACACCCAGCAGATCCGCGAAGGAAATCCGATCAGCGTCGAACTCGAGACGGACCACCTCGGCATGACCGGTCTGACCGCCACAGACCTCCTCATAAGTCGGATCCTTCGTCTGCCCGCCCGCGTAGCCCGATTCGACATCCAGGACCCCTTCCAGATCCAGGAAGACGCTCTCGAGACACCAGAAGCACCCCCCGCCCAGCACCGCGACCTGCTTGTTCATCAACGTTTCCTCAAGATGGATTGATCCTGTCCCCCTGGCGCTGCCTTGTCATCAACCAGGGACCATGGGTTGCTGCGTTCACCGGCCAGCCGGCCTGCGATCCGCCGGTGATATTCGACGGCCGCCTGCGTGCTCAAATGAACGCCGCGGGCCTCGAGCGCCAGCGTCACCGCCAAAAGACGTCTGGCCGCCAGCTGATCGGCCGGGTCCGAGTTCTCATGCACCAACGCACTGCCAAGCAGGCTGTTCAGATCCCGCAGGGCCTGCACCTCAGGGGGCAGGTAGCCCGCATTCTTCAGAATCCGATAAGCGGCACGCAACTCTTCGGGCACCAGCGCATCATCGTCAAGCACGAGCGGTTGCCCCTGCCCAGGCAAATCGTCGAAGTCCCCATTGCGCATCGAATCGGCGATGCGTTGCTCAACAATCTGGTTCAGCGTGGCGAACATAGCTTCACGATAGCAGAGGCTGGCGCATGCCAAGAAGACCCGCCCCCGACGCCCCGAGTAAACCCCTACAATAGAGGGTTGACCGCTCAGTTTCGCCACTCATCATTGCCGTGGTCGAAAATGCAACCTGTTCATGACACCGCAGGCAAGCCGGCCTGTGGTTCTCCAAGGAGAAAGTTCGATGAATTCCCCCGCCTCGCATGCTGCCCTGAAAGCTGCCTTCAAATGGGATGACCCGCTGCTGCTCGACATGCAGCTCACCGAGGATGAGCGCATGGTGCGTGAGGCCGCTCAGGCCTACTGTCAGGAGCAGCTGGCTCCGCGCGTCGTCGAAGCATTCCGGGCTGAAAAGACCGATGCCGAGATCTTTCGCGAGATGGGCTCAATCGGTCTGCTGGGCCCCACCATTCCTGAACAATATGGTGGTCCGGGCCTGAACTATGTCAGCTATGGACTGATCGCTCGCGAGGTCGAGCGGGTCGACTCGGGCTACCGCTCAATGATGAGCGTTCAAAGCTCGCTGGTCATGCTGCCGATCTTCGAGTTCGGCTCGGAGGATCATCGCCGCAAATACCTGCCCAAGCTGGCCAGCGGTGAATGGATTGGCTGCTTTGGCCTGACCGAGCCGAATCATGGCTCAGACCCAGGCTCGATGGAAACGCGGGCCAAGGCGGTTCCCGGCGGCTATGTACTGACCGGCAACAAGATGTGGATCAGCAATTCGCCAATCGCCGATGTGTTCGTGATCTGGGCCAAATGCGTCGGTGGCGACTATGACGGTCGGATCCGCGGCTTCATCCTTGAAAAAGGCATGAAGGGTCTGAGCGCGCCCAAGATTCTTGGCAAGGTCGGTCTGCGCGCCTCGATTACCGGCGAAATTGTGATGGACGAAGTCGAGGTCCCTGAATCGCAGATGATGCCGGGTGTCGAGGGTCTGAAAGGCCCGTTCACCTGCCTGAACAGCGCGCGCTACGGCATTGCCTGGGGTGCACTCGGCGCAGCCGAGGACTGCTGGCATCGTGCCCGTCAGTACACGCTGGACCGCAAGCAGTTCGGTCGTCCTCTGGCCGCGAATCAGCTGATCCAGAAGAAACTGGCCGACATGCAGACCGAGATCACACTGGGTCTGCAAGGCTGCCTGCGTCTGGGCCGCATGAAGGACGAAGGCACGGCCGCAGTCGAGATCACCAGCATCATGAAGCGCAATTCCTGCGGCAAGGCGCTGGACATTGCTCGGATGGCCCGCGACATGATGGGCGGCAATGGCATCAGTGATGAATTCGGCGTTGCACGGCACATGGTCAACCTTGAGGTCGTCAACACCTACGAGGGCACCCATGACATCCATGCGCTGATTCTGGGCCGCGCCCAGACCGGCATTCAGGCCTTTTTCTGATCAGCTTGTCGCGATGATCCGCGGCATCTCGTCGATGGCGACCCGCCAGTTGCTTGAGCAGCTGGCGCGCGACTATCAGTCCCGAAGCGGCATCGAGACCACATTTGAGTCGGTCGGTGGCGTAGAGGCTGCAAAGCGTGTCCGCGCAGGCGAAACGTTCGATCTGGCCGTCCTGGCCAGCGATGTCATTGATGGACTGATTGCAGAAGGCCATCTGCTGGCCGGCAGTCGCACAGACCTTGTGCGATCGGGGATCGCCATCGCAGTCCGTGCAGGAATGCCCCATCCAGCCATCGGCTCAGAAGAGGCGCTGCGCGCCAGTGTCCTGGCGGCCGACTCGATCGGCTATTCGACAGGTCCGAGCGGAACGGCACTGATGCAGCTTTTCGAGCGCTGGGGCATTGCCGGTGACCTTCAGTCACGGCTCGTTCAGGCGCGCCCGGGTTTTCCAGTCGGCCAGCTGGTCGCCCAGGGTCAGGCGCAGCTCGGATTCCAGCAACTGAGCGAACTGATCAATCTGCCTGGTATCGAGATCATCGGCCCGATGCCCGAAGCGATTCAGATCATCACGACCTTCTCAGCAGGGATCTGCGCCGCATCGACCCAAGCCGATGCACTCCATGCCCTGCTCGCTTTCCTCGCCGGCCCGGACAGCACACGGGCCAAGCAGCGCCAGGGAATGGAACCGGCCTGAACAGACCAGAACTGCGCCAAGGATAATCAAGCCTTCGCAACGATCGCCCTTGAACCCCTGCGAATCGCCCATTGCCCAACCACGGAAACAGCCGGAGCCCCACAATGATCATCGACTGTCATGGCCACTACACAACTGCCCCGAAGTCCCTGGAGGACTGGCGTAACCGCCAGGTTGCAGCCATCAAGGATCCGGCCAGCATGCCGCGGGCCAGTGAGCTGAAGATCAGTGACGATGAAATCCGCGAGACCATCGAAAAAAACCAGCTTCGCCTGATGCGCGAGCGCGGCAGCGACCTGACGATCTTCAGCCCGCGGGCCAGCTTCATGGCGCATCACATCGGTGACTTTCAGATCAGCTCGGCCTGGGCTGCAATCTGCAACGAGCTTTGTTATCGGGTCAGCCAGTTGTACCCGGACAACTTCATACCGGCCGCGATGCTGCCACAAAGCACTGGCGTTGATATCGCAAGCTGCATTCCCGAGCTGGAGCGCTGCGTCAACGAATACGGCAATGTCGCGCTGAACCTGAACCCGGACCCGTCAGGCGGCCACTGGAATTCGCCACCGCTCACCGACCGTGCCTGGTATCCGATTTACGAAAAGATGGTCGAGTACGACATTCCGGCGATGGTTCATGTCAGCACCAGCTGCAATGCCTGCTTTCACACGACCGGAGCGCATTACATCAACGCCGACACGACTGTGATCATGCAGCTGATTGAAGGCGATCTGTTCCGCGATTTCCCGACGCTGCGTTTCGTGATCCCGCATGGCGGCGGCGCTGCGCCTTATCACTGGGGTCGATATCGCGGACTGGCCATGGGTCTGAAAAAGCCGCTGCTCTCTGAACACCTTCTCAAAAATGTCTATTTCGATACCTGCGTCTATCACCAGCCCGGCATTGATTTGCTGACGCGCGTGATCCCGGTCGACAACATTCTTTTTGCCAGCGAGATGGTCGGTGCAGTTCGCGGAATCGATCCGGAATCGGGTTTCGATTTCGATGACACCAAGCGCTACATCGAAACCGCAGCCATCAATCCGGAACAGCGCTACAAGATCTTCGAAGGCAATGCGCGTCGGGTCTATCCGCGCCTGGATGCGCAGCTCAAGGCCAAAGGCCGCTGAGCG
>JAURMJ010000345.1 GCA_030830765.1 Quisquiliibacterium sp. | reverse complement strand
CTGATCGAGCCGATTCTGGTTGGCCCGCCCGCGAAGATCCGGGCCGTCGCCAACTCGGAAGGCGTCGACCTGTCCACCTGGCGCATCGTCGAAACCGAACATAGTCATGCGGCGGCGCAGGCGGCAGTCGAGCTGGCCAGAAGCGGCGAAGTCCAGGGGCTGATGAAAGGGTCGCTGCATACCGACGAACTGATGGGCGCTGTGGTCGCGGGCGACAGCGGCCTGCGCACCGCCCGGCGCATCAGCCATGTCTTTGTGCTCGATGTGCCGTCGTACCCGCGCCCACTGCTGCTGACCGATGCCGCGATCAATATTGCGCCCGGGCTTGAAGCCAAGGTTGACATCGTGCAGAACGCGATCGATCTGGCGCATGTGCTGGGCATTGCCGAGCCCCGGGTTGCCTTGCTGTCTGCCGTCGAAACCGTCACCTCGAAAATCCAGTCATCGATCGATGCTGCCGCGTTATGCAAGATGGCTGACCGCGGCCAGATCACCGGCGGCCTGCTCGATGGCCCACTGGCCTTCGATAATGCGATCAACGAAGCTGCAGCTCGCACCAAGGGCATCACCTCTGCGGTTGCGGGCCGCGCCGACATCCTGCTTGTGCCTGACCTGGAAGCCGGCAACATGCTGGCCAAGCAGCTGCAGTATCTGGCCGGTGCCGACAGCGCCGGGATCGTGCTCGGTACCCGCGTCCCCATCGTGCTGACCAGCCGGGCTGACACCGTACGCACCAGGATGGCCTCTGCAGCTGTCATGGTGCTGCTGGCGCATGCGCGCCGGAGCGTTGCCGCGTGAAGGATGCAATCCTGGTGCTGAATGCGGGATCTTCATCGATCAAGTTCTCGCTGTTCACCACCGATGGCATTGCGCTGGATCTGGACTGCAAGGGCCAGATCGAATCCCTGTTCGACGACCCGCACTTCATCGCCAGCAATCCACAAGGCAACCCCTTGTCGGAGAAACACTGGGGAAAGGGTTTCCAACTTGGTCATTCGAAGGCCCTTGAACATCTGAATCTGTTCCTTGCGCAGGAACTCTCTCACCTGCGACTGATTGCTGCGGGCCATCGCGTCGTACATGGCGGGACTCAACACTGGGGTCCGATCCGAATCGACCAGTCAGTCCTGACGACGCTGCAGGCACTGTGCCCGCTAGCCCCCCTGCACCAGCCCCATAACCTGCTTCCGGTCAGGCTGCTGTTAGCGCAGCAGCCAGAACTTGTTCAGATCGCCTGCTTTGATACGGCCTTCCACCAGGGCAACGATGAACTTGTCCAGACCTTCGCCATCCCGCTCGAACTGCGGCAAGCCGGTGTTCGACGTTACGGTTTTCATGGCCTGTCCTACGAATACATCGCCAGCGTGCTGCCGCAATATGACGTCCAGGCTGCGAGTGGTCGTACGATTGTGCTGCACCTGGGCAATGGGTCAAGCATGTGTGCGCTGGTCCAGGGTCGCAGTGTCGCCAGCACGATGGGGTTCACCGCGTTGGACGGTCTGCCGATGGGTACGCGCTGCGGGGCGATCGACCCCGGTGTCCTGCTCTACCTGATGCGCGAGCGGGGCATGAACGCCGACGCAATCGAGAAACTGCTGTACACGCAGTCCGGATTGCTCGGTGTCTCGGGCATCTCCGGGGATATGCGCACCCTGCTTGCATCCCAGGAGCCTGCGGCGGAATTCGCCATCGATTTGTACCTGCATCGGATCCGCCGTGAAATCGGTTCGCTCGCGGCCCAAATGGGTGGACTCGACGCAATCGTGTTCACTGCGGGTATCGGGGAGAACTGCGCACCGATCCGTGCGCGCGTGATGAATGATTCAGGCTGGCTCGGTATCCGGCCGAATCAGGCGGCCAACCGACTGGGCGGCCCACGTATCAGTGCGGCCAACAGTCGCATCAGCGCCTGGACGATTCCAACCAACGAGGAATTGATGATCGCCCGACATACACTTAAGGCTGTGCGTCGCTGACGCCAACAAGGACTGCCCATGAACCTGGAAAAAGTCATCTTTGGTTTCTTCATCGTGTTTGCTGCCACGCTGAACCTCGGGTTCGTGCTTGGCGATATCGAGAATCCGGTTCATCACCACATTTACGAGCTGTTTGCCGCGATCGTCGTGAACCTGATCGCGACTGTGCTCAAGTTCGGGGACCGCACTCAGATCGGTGCGATTCATCTGGCAACCAGCCTGGTTGCAGACCTGCAATTGCTCAGCGCAGCCTTCGTCTGGGCCTGGGCTGTCCATGTGACTGGCACAGGAATGACACCGGATGTCACCACCAGTGTGGTCTCGCTGTCGGCTGGTGCGCTGTTTGCAAATGTCGTCTCGGTGATCATCCTGATCGGCGAGACGCTGATGCTGCGGCGTTGACCAGACACGGTCACAGCGCATCACCGGCTTCGCCACCGCCCACTCCGGGACTGCCCGGTCAGCCCGAACCCAATGCCCAGCATCATCTTCCTTGTCTTCCGACGGCTGCGCGCACCGCTGATCCTGCTGATCGCGATCTACGCGATGACGGTGCTCGGCTTCAGCCTGATTCCCGGCGTCGACGATCAGGGACGGCCGACGCCCCCGATGAGCTTCTTTCATGCGTTCTATTTCGTCAGCTATACCGCAACGACGATCGGTTTCGGTGAACTGCCTGTCGCATTCAGCAATGCTCAGCGGATGTGGACCCTCGCAACCATTTATCTGTCGGTCGTCGGTTGGAGCTATCTGCTGTTCAAGCTGTTCGCGATCGCGCAGGACCAGGCGTTCCAGCAGGCAGTGGCAAACAGTCGCTTCGAGCGCTCCGTGCGCCGTTCCAGCGAGCCGTTCTACCTGATCTGCGGCTGCGGCGAGACCGGCATGCAACTGCTCAAGGCGCTGGACCGGATGGATGTCCGCTGCGTCGTCATTGACCTGAGCCAAAGTCGCATTGACGAACTCGAGATCGAGGATCTCGGGCGCGATGTCGAATCGATCTGCGGTGATGTGCGCTCACCGCAATTGCTGCAGCTGGCCGGATTGACGCACAGAATGTGCCGGGCCGTGATTGCGTTGACCAATGATGACAGTGCCAACCTGGCCGTGTGCGCAACGGCCCGTCTGCTGAATCCGGACCTGCAGGTCATCGCACGGGTATTGTCGACGCAGACGGCTGCCAACATGGCGTCATTCGGCACGCGCCACATCATCAATCCGTTCGAAAAGTTTGCCGACTACCTGCAGCTTGCCATGCGCGAACCGGAGGCCTATCGGCTGCTCGACTGGCTGCTTGCGTTGCCGGGCACTCGCCTGAAACACGAGGACACTCCGCCGCATGGCCTTTGGGTGCTCTGCGGTCACGGACGATTCGGCTCGGTGGTCGGCGCCCGCCTTGCTGAGGCGGGTGCCGTGCTCAGGATCATCGATCCGGCCACCGCAGCCACCGCAGGGGACGACGTGATTCGTGGCGTGGGCACCGTTGCCTCGGTTCTGGAACAGGCCGGACTTCGTGACGCCCAAGGCGTGATCATCGGGACCGATGACGATGTGACCAACCTGGCCATTGCAGTCACAGCGCGCGAGATCAACCCGCACCTGTTCGTTGCGATCCGCCAGAATCTGGTGGCGAACCACCGTCTGTTTGAGGCGATCAAAGCAGACGTGCTGATGGTCTCCAGCCAGATCATCGCGCACGAATGTTTCGCACTGCTCACCGCCCCGCTGCTGGGCCGATTCCTTGCCGTTGTCCATCTGCAGCGAGACGCCTGGGCTCGTGCCTTGATTGAACGGCTGCGCAGTGTTGTCGGTGAGCGAGCGCCTGAGCTTTGGAGCATCAGGATTGATCGCAATACGGCACCGGCCCTGTTCGAGCGGGTGTCCCGTTCGGACCTTCGCACAACGCTGGCCGACCTGCTGCATGATCCGCTGGAACGGGAACGTGATCTGCAGATCGTGCCGCTGCTGCTGGTTCGATCCAACGGCTCGGAAGTGGTCCTGCCCAAACCGTCCGAAGAGTTACGCGCAATGAGCGGCCTGCTGCTGGCCGGCACCCGCGAGGCACGTTCCAGGCTGGAGCTGGCCATGCGCAATGCCAATGAGCTTGAG
>JAURMJ010000344.1 GCA_030830765.1 Quisquiliibacterium sp. | reverse complement strand
TCACCGATGGCGATCTGCGCCGCCTGCTGGAGCGCGACGGTGACATCCGCGAACTGACGGTCGGGCAGGTGATGAGCAAGGATCCGTCCGGCATCGCCCCTGGTGCGCTGGCCGCAGAAGCCGCACGAATGATGGAAGACCGCCGGATCAGCCAGTTGCTGGTGATCGACGAACACCGCCATCTGCTCGGGGCGCTGCATATTCACGACCTGCTTGCAGCCAAGGTGGTCTGATTGAAATCGGCCTCCAGCGCAACCCCCTCCCGCTCTGCGAGCGCCCGTACCCCAAATACGCGTGCGGATGTGCCCGACACGCAGCCAGGACCAACACCGAAGCAGCGCGCCGCCTCGATTCGAATGCTTGCGCTCGATGTCGATGGCACACTGACGGACGGGATGATCTACATCGGCCCTCAGGCCGAGGCCATGAAGGCTTTCTCGGTGCGGGACGGTCTCGGAATTTCGCTGCTCAGGCAAGCCGGCCTTAAGCTGGCGATTGTTACCGCAAGACAATCTTCGATCGTTGAGATTCGAGCAGCCGAACTGGGTTTTGACACGGTGATCCAGTCGGCTTCTGACAAGGCAACTGCGCTGCGACAACTTGCCCTGCAATCCGAACTTGAGGTCAGTGAGATCGCCTATATGGGAGACGACTGGTCAGACCTGCCGGCTCTGTCAATCGCGGGGCTTGCTGCAGCGCCCGCTGATGCGACCGCACCAGTGCTGCGGGCCTCTCATTGGGTCTCAACCCGCAAGGCTGGCCAGGGCGCAGTCCGCGAGTTCGCAGAATGGCTGCTGGAGTGCCAAGGGCGGTTGCAAGTCCTGCTCGAGAAGTATCGCACTGGTGGCCGATGAACCAGCGCGCCTATGACCGGATGTCTGCAACCCTGTCGGTCGGCATCCTGGCCGTCTTAGCCGCGGTCAGTTACTACCTGGCCGAGTTCACCAATCAGTTCTCGGAACTGCAAAGAGCACGCAATCTTGGGCATGAGGCTGATTACTTCGTTGAAAAACTCTCACTGACCCGGATGAACCGCGAGGGCCAGCCGCTTTTCAGACTCTCCGCTGTTCAGCTGACCCATTTCGCAGATGACAGCTCCAGCGAATTCGAGCAACCACAACTAGTCAGTCTGGAACCCGAAAAACCCCTGGTTCGCATTACAGCGGACCGAGGAGTCGCGAGCGATGATGGTGACATCACTCATCTGCACGGCAACGTCGTCCTGACTCGTGCAGCCCAAGGCGACCGCCCAGAATTGCAGATCCGCACCGAGTACGCTCAGATCCTGCCGAACCAGGAGATTGCCCGCACCGACAAACCGGTCCGCATCAACTATGGCGACTCTTCCTTGACTGGGGTCGGCATGGAATTCAATAATTCGACGCGCGTTCTGAATGTCCTGTCCGAGGTGACCGGGATCTGGACAACCCCTGCCAGTAAACGATGATCGAATCCTTCGGAGGCCTCCGTATTTTTATCTCGACTGCATGCCAGACCAACACGCTGCAGCGGGCGATTTGCACCCGTAACGAGCTGCGTGCGCTCCTCTTGCTTGTTATCGCACTCGGATCTGCAGCGCTGACCATAAGCCCCGCGTTGGCCGAAAAGGCAGACCGGGACAAGCCGGTCAACATTGAAGCTGACACAATGACCTACGATGACGCAAAGCAGGTCAATGTTTTTACCGGCAACGTCACACTGACCAAGGGCACGATTCTTCTGAAAGCGGACCGCCTTGTGCTGCGCCAGGACGCCGATGGTTTCCAGTTCGGCTCGGCGACCGGTAATCCAGCCACCTTCAGGCAAAAACGCGACGGGCTTGACCAGTTCATCGCCGGTCGGGCGCTGCGCATCGATTACGACGGCAAGACTGAAATCGTCAAGTTGCAGCACAAGGCAAACATGAAACGTCTGCAGGGCGAACGCGTCACCGACGAAGTTCATGGCAATGCGATCACCTACGAAAGCCGGACCGAGTTCTTTACGGTTGAAAGCGGCGGAGCCAAGGCTGCCACGCCTGAAAATCCGAGTGGCCGGGTCCGCGTCATCATCCAGCCAAAGCAGAGCGAACCCGGTAATTCAGCACCCGCCAGGCTTGCCCCAAGCAGGAACATTGAGTCGGGGAAACAATGAGCGAAGCGTCCGACTCTGATGCGGGCGCGCAAAGCGAGCTCTCGGTCGAACACCTGATGAAGGCCTACCATGGCCGCGCGGTCGTCAAGGATGTCTCGCTGAACGTGAACAGCGGTGAAGTCGTTGGTCTGCTTGGCCCGAATGGTGCGGGCAAGACAACCTGCTTCTACATGATTGTGGGCCTTGTTCCCAGCGATGCGGGCCAGATCAAGCTGGACGGAAAGCCGATCAGCCGCCTGCCGATTCATCGCCGCGCCAGACTAGGCTTGTCCTACCTGCCTCAGGAAGCCTCGGTCTTTCGCAAGCTTAGTGTCGAAGAGAACATCCTGGCGGTTCTGCAACTGCAGACCGGCGCCGACGGCAAACCACTCTCGGACATTCAACTCGAACAGCAGCTCACCTCGCTGCTCGCAGAGCTTCAGATCGAACACCTCCGATCGAATACAGGGCTTTCGCTCTCAGGTGGAGAACGGCGCCGCGTTGAAATTGCCAGGGCATTGGCCACGGCGCCGCGATTCATTCTCCTTGACGAACCCTTTGCCGGGGTTGATCCGATCGCAGTGATCGAAATTCAGCGGATCGTCAAATTCCTGAAAGACAGAGGGATCGGCGTACTCATTACCGACCATAACGTCAGAGAGACACTCGGCATCTGCGATCGAGCGTATATCATCAACGCGGGCACTGTTCTTGCTTCCGGTCGCCCCGATGACATCGTCGCCGACGAAAGTGTTCGCCGGGTCTACCTGGGCGAACACTTCCGGATGTAAGCCCAGACGCAGCCGAACCTCGGCGCGCAGACTCCGATTTTTCAGTGAAGACATCGCTTCAGTTCAAACTCTCCCAGCAGTTGGCAATGACGCCGCAGTTGCAGCAGGCGATCAGGCTTCTGCAGCTGTCTTCACTCGAACTGGAACAGGAACTTGAGACGATCCTGGCAGACAATCCGCTGCTTGAGCGTATCGATGATCCGCTGCAGGACAGCCTTCGGATTGCAGCTAATGGCTCGATCGAGGCCGAAGCCTCGATATCAAGAGTGGACACTGACGATCGTTTGAACGCCGACCCACGAGACTCCGCCAACGACGCAGTCCAGGACAACGCGTTTGAATTGAACAACGATTTCGAGTCTGGCCTGGACAGCGACTGGGGCTATGAAGCCTCGAGCCGGACTCCGAACGACGACAACGACGAAGCACGCACGCTCAATCAGATTGCCGACACGGGCCGAAGCCTGCGCGACCACCTCCTGGGCCAACTCGCCGCAACCCGATGCGAGCCACTGGACAGGGCGATCGTCATGATCCTGATTGAGAACCTTGACGAAGACGGTTACCTTGATGCTTCGCTGGAGGAAATCGCCGCCTGCCTGCCCGACGAAGTCCAGATTGAACCTGAGTCGCTGACAACCGGGCTCAAGCTGCTACAAAGCTTCGACCCGACGGGAATAGGGGCTCGAGATCTGCAGGAGAGCCTGAGGCTGCAACTGCGAGCGCGCCCTGAACGTGACTCGAGCCTGAATCACGAGGCCCTTGGACTTGCCATTCAAATCGTCGATGAGCACCTGCCCCTTCTGGCCGCGAAGGACTACACAAGACTCAAACGCGCACTGCATTGTGACGAAGATGCGCTGCGCGAGGCGCAGGCATTAATACGCAGCCTGAACCCTCGGCCAGGCGCAGCGTTCTCTGTGAGCGAACCGGTCTATGTGATCCCGGATGTCGTGGTTCGCAAGGTCAGAGGATCTTGGCAAGTACAACTGAATTCCAAAGCTCAGCCTCAATTGAAGGTCAACGACGTGTATGCACAGATCGTGCGCAGCAGTCGGGGCAGCGGCGGCGAAAACCTGTCATCCCAGCTGCAGGAGGCCCGCTGGCTAATCAAGAATCTGCAGCAGCGGGCACTGACCATCGAACGGGTCGCGGGGGCTATCGTCGAGCGGCAAAAGACATTCTTTTCTCACGGGGCAGTGGCCATGCGCCCACTGGTTCTTCGGGAAATCGCCGAAGAGCTGGGCCTGCATGAATCAACCATCTCACGCGTGACGACCCAAAAGTACATGCTGACGCCGCATGGCACTTTTGAGTTGAAATATTTCTTCGGCAGTCACGTGGCGACCGAAGCAGGCGGAACTGCATCCAGCACTGCCATCCGCGAGCTGATCAAACAGCTCGTCGATGTCGAAGACCCAAGGACTCCCCTGTCTGACGGTCGCCTCGCCGAACTGCTCGGCGAAAGGGGCATTGTTGTCGCGCGACGCACTGTGGCGAAGTACCGCGAGGCCAGCCGGATTCCCGCCGTTTCGCAACGAAAAGTGCTGTAACCTACAGACAGAAACCCGGAAAACCAATCCGCTAGGAGGCAACATGAATCTTTCCATCAATGGACACCATCTCGAAGTGACGCCAGCGATCCGGGATTACGTCACGCAGAAGCTTGAGCGCGTTACCCGCCACTTCGATCGTGTCATCGATATCAAAGTTTTCCTTTCGGTGGAAAAACTCGTGCAGAAGGCGGAAATCAACATTCACCTGCCGGGAAAGGAAATCCACGCCGAGTCCGAAGATCAGGACCTTTACGCTGCCATTGACATGCTGATGGACAAGCTCGACCGGCAAGTCCTCAAACACAAGGACAAGCAGCAGGATCACGGTCACGACGCGCTCAAGCAGCATGTGCCCACCTGAAGTCGCCAGCCCCCGAGCCCGCGCGCACGGGGGTCTTTCCGGCATGAAATTCCAAACACTGTATTTGTGCATCGCAAAACACACATGAGAATGAGCTGCGGACTGGACACAGGATGGTGATCCGATTAATGTACGGACCCTTCGTTTCAAAACCTAGCGTTTTTGCCGCAACGCAACACGCCGTACGGGTCTGATGCCATGAACCGAATGATCGGACTTCTTCCTGCCAGCAACGTGATCACTGGCCTGGAGGTCACGAGCAAGAAGCGCCTGTTTGAACAGGTCGGCCTGCTCTTCGAAAACAATCACGGGATTGAGCGCGGCAAGGTCTTCGACTCGCTTTTTGCCCGCGAAAGGCTGGGATCCACCGGCTTGGGTGAAGGCGTTGCAATTCCCCATGGCCGAATCAAGGGTCTGAAGGACACGCTGGCGGCTTTTGTCCGTCTGGACGCACCGATTCCTTTCGACGCCCCGGACTCGCAACCAGTCAGGCTGCTGGTGTTTCTCCTGGTTCCCGAACATGCAACCGAAGAGCACCTTGAACTGCTCTCCGAGTTCGCCGAACTGCTGTCGGACCGCGCCATTCGCGAAAACCTGATGGGCTGCGAAGGCCCTGCACAGGTCCGAACCATTCTCGAAAACTGGACTCCGTACCAGCCTGCTGCCTGACTACGGTCCATGCCACCCAGGAGTCACCGAACAATGTCTGTCACTGTCCAGCAACTGTTCGATGGCAATCGGGAGTTCCTGAAATTCTCGTGGCTCGCAGGCAACTCAGGGGCTGATCGCCCGCTTGGTGCAGGGGGAAGTGCGCCAGCCGAGATGGTTGGTTATCTGAACCTGATTCATCCAGCGCGAATCCACGTTTTCGGCAAAGCCGAGACCGATTACTACAACCGTCAGACCGAAACGCGTCACAGGGCCATCCTTGAAGACATCATTTCTGCTCACCCGCCCGCGCTGATCGTCACCGAGGGACTTGCACCACCGCAGCTGATGCTCGACCTGTGCGAGCAGGAGGGCCTGCCTCTGCTCTCATCACCGATGACCTCGACCGAAGTCATCGAGAACCTGCGCTACTGGCTCGCAAAGACCACGGCCGACGCCACGTCACTGCATGGTGTCTTCATGGACGTGCTCGGAATGGGTGTGCTGATTTCCGGCGAGTCGGGCCTGGGCAAGAGTGAGTTGGCCCTGGAGCTGATCAGTCGCGGCCATGGCTTGGTAGCTGATGACGTCGTCGACTTCCGCCGGATTGCACCGCATGCCATTGAAGGACGCTGCCCACCGCTGCTCAAGAACATGCTTGAGGTGCGGGGCCTGGGTCTGCTGGATATCCGGGCAATTTTCGGTGAAACGGCAATCCGTCCGAAGATGCGCCTGAAACTGATCGTGCACCTGGTGCGTCGCAGCGTGATGGAGAACGAATATCAGCGGTTGCCACTGGAAGCACTGAATCAAAACGTGCTGGGTCTGCCGATTCGAAAGGTCGTGATCCCAGTCGCCGCCGGACGCAATATCGCCGTCCTCACCGAGGCTGCCGTACGCAGTGCTGTGCTCTCACTGCGCGGGATCGATACGATGCGCGAGTTCATTGACCGTCAGCACCAGATGATCGAAGGCCAACGCGATTGAACACGCCCCAGATCGAATCAAGCACTTTCCCGGTGCAGTCCGACGCAGGTAAGCTAGGTTTCCTGACAATTGGTCCCTGCCCCTCACCCGTATGCGCGTCGCACTGATCACCGGCATCTCCGGCTCCGGCAAATCGATTGCAATCAACGTTCTCGAAGACGATGGTTTTTATTGCATTGACAATCTGCCTGTCCGATTTCTGAGTGATGTGATTACCTCTCTGAACCAGGCCGGTCACAACTCGGTGGCAGTCTCAATCGATGCGCGCAGCGGCGGTTCCGTGGCAGATCTGCGCGAGATCGTTACAGGACTTGGCGAGATGGGTCACGAGGTCAAGGTGATCTTTCTGAACGCGCGCACCGAGACGCTGCTGCAACGCTATTCCGAAACCCGCAGACGACACCCGCTCTCCATGCGCGGGGCGCCGGAGAAGTCGCCTGAACAGACGCTGATCGAAGCAATCGAACGCGAGCGCGAATTGATGTCCGTGATCGAGGACATCGGTATCCCGCTGGATACCAGCTCACTGCACCCCAACGTGCTGCGGCAATGGATTCGCGATGTCGTCGAGGCCCCGCATGCCCCGCTGACGCTGTTGTTCGCATCGTTTGGCTACAAGCATGGCGTCCCGCTGGATGCAGACCTGGTCTTTGATGCGCGGTGTCTGCCGAACCCCTACTACACGAGCGAATTGCGTCCCCTGACCGGCCTGGATGAGCCGGTTGCGCAGTTCCTGCGCGAGATCCCGTCGGTGCGAAGGCTCATCGATCACATTGCCGGTTTTCTGGATGCCTGGCTGCCGATGTACCTGCAGGAAAACCGCAGCTACCTGACGGTCGCGATCGGCTGCACCGGTGGACAGCATCGCTCGGTCTACTGCGTCGAGGAACTCGCTCGCCGGTTCCGCAAGACCGAACAGGTAACAGTCCGCCACAGATCGTTAACGCATCGCCCAATTGCAGGATGACATGATCGAACAGATGTCTGTCATGCGCGACCTGCCGATCTTTCCTCTCGGGACCGTGTTGTTTCCGGGCGGCAGCCTGCCACTGCGAATTTTCGAGGCGCGCTATATGGACATGGCACGCGAATGCCTGAAACAGGAGAGTGCGTTCGGCGTTTGCCTGATCCTGAAGGGCAGCGAAGTGGGGAAAGCTGCGCAGCATGAGCAGACAGGTTGCCTGGCCCGCATCACCGACTGGGACATGGAACAGCTGGGCATGCTGCATCTGCGCACGCAAGGCACGCAACGGTTCTCGATTGCATCGAGCAGGGTTCAGGCGGATGGGCTGATTCGCGCCGACGTGATCGTGCTTGAACCCGACCTCGAAGAGCCGATTCCCGAACAGTTCCAAGCCTGCGTGAAGCTGCTTGAGCGGATTGTCCATGACCTGGTCGAGAAAGAACCCTCACAGATCCAGCGCATGATCTGCGAACCCTATCTGTTCGACTCAGCAGGCTGGGTTTCCAACAGACTGGCTGAATTCCTGCCGATTTCGACCAAGGCAAAGCAAAAGCTGATGGAATTACCGGACCCTGTTGCACGGCTGGAAATTGTCCACCAGTACCTTGAGCAGCACCGGGTCATCTAAATCCGTCGTTGATTCTTGCCAGAAAATCAAGCGCGGGTATTCCAGGCGCTCGATCCCGAGCGGTCCACCGCAACGGCCGGTCGTGCATGCCAGCTCACGCTGAGGACAGACTATGTCTTCACGGCCATGGACCTCTGAGCTCGTACGCGCTGCAACAGCGTCTTGACCGGTCTGGGAAGCGCGGCGGAGTCGATCTCGGACAGTTCGAGCCAAAGCTGACCGTCTGTTTCGGCAACGTGATCGAACAGTGACACGTCCAGCAGGAGCGGCCGGATCATCAGCCTGAAGTGCGTGAATACATGCTCAAACGGCTCAAGTTCAGTCACCGCATGCATCCGAAGTCCAAAGCCAGCCAGATCCGGCTCACCGATCAGCCCCCCGTCAACTTGCGGCAAGCACCACAGTCCGCCCCAGATCCCTGGGGAAGGACGTCGCTGAAGCAGCACTTCGTCCCCTCGCATCAGAACAAGCATCACCGTGCTGCGTGACGGCAATGCACGACGGGGGCGGGGCATCGGCAATTCCGCGGTCCGTCCATTCAAACGGGCAACACAGCGCTCGGTGATCGGACAGACTGCGCAGTCAGGCTTTTGTCGTGTACACAGCGTCGCCCCGAGATCCATCAAACCCTGCGTATAGCCCTCGATTCCGATCTCAGGCAGTTCCTGCTCGGCCAGACGCCAGAGTCCGCGCAGCACCGGCGCCGAGTCCGGGTAGCCTTCAACACCAAAGAATCGGCAGAACACGCGCTTGACGTTCCCGTCCAGAATCGCGGCACGTTCCCCGAAGGCAAAAGCGGCAATTGCTGCTGCCGTCGAGCGACCAATGCCCGGCAACTGTTCGAGCAGTTCAGCCGTCTGAGGAAAGCAAGCTCCGAAATCATTGACGATTCGCTGTGCGCACGCATGCAGGTTGCGGGCCCGGGTGTAATAACCCAGCCCGCTCCAGGCGGCCAGCACCTGTTCCTGCGACGCCGCCGCCAAGGCGCGCACGTCCGGAAAACGCTCAAGAAATGCCAGATAGAACGGGATGACTGCGGACACCTGAGTCTGCTGCAGCATGATTTCGGAAACCCAGATCCGATAGGGGTCGCGCGTGCGTTGCCAGGCAAGATCCTGCCTGCCGTGCAGCCGTTGCCAGTCAATGACGCGTTCAGATAACCATCCCATGGGCCGCAAGCATACCGGGTCAGCTGGGAAGCAAGTGCGGCGCTGCGCGCTTTAAAGTCGGCTGCGATCTTGCTCAGTGCAACGGCAATAACGATGCCAGGGCTTAGCGCTGGCAGACAGGACACCAGAATGTAGAGCGCTGCTGGTCCCGACTGAGCCGAATCGGCGTCGCGCAGTGCCTGCAGGGCTGCGACGCACGACCATAAACAAGGCAATCGAGCTGAAAATATCCACTGCGCCCTTCACTGTCGACGAAATCGCGCAAGCTGCTGCCGCCTCGTTCGATCGATTCAGCAAGTGTCTGACGGATTGCGTCGACGAGCGCAGCGCAACGTCGTCGCGAGAGCCTGCCTGCCGGCGTAGACGGCCGGATGCGCGCACGAAAAAGACTTTCCGAGGCGTAGATGTTTCCAACACCGACCACCGCAGCCCCCGACAGCAGCAACTGCTTGATCGACAGTGTTCTTCCACGCGTCGCCCGGTACAGATGCTGCGCGTCAAACCCGTCACTGAACGGCTCGATCCCGAGTCGCGCCAGCAGCGGATGGCGTTCAAGTGGCTCACCCTCGTTGTCATGCCAGAGCATGGCGCCGAACCGCCGCGGGTCACAGTAGCGCAACACTCCATGTTCAAAAACAAGGTCTACATGATCATGTCGCCCCGGAGGTTGAGGCAGGGTCTGGAACTGCAGGCTTCCTGACATCCCCAGATGCACGATCAGCGTTCCGCGCGGAAACCTGAACAACAGGTATTTACTTCGGCGCTCGATCGCCAATGCAGTTGCATCAGCCAGGCGCAGATTCAGATCATCCGGGATCGGCCAGCGCAATCGCGGCTGACGGACCTCAACACGCCGGACGGCTCGCCCCAGCACGCTGGCTTGCAGACCTCGACGCACGACTTCGACTTCAGGCAGTTCCGGCATGGCTTTGAACGATTGGCGCAGCAGCGCAAAGAGATGGCATGCGAGCGCGCAGTGTAAGCGAAGCTAAGCTAACATCACCGTGCCATGAACAAACAATCCCGCCCGACGGTCTCGACCGTCTTTCGCCTGCTGTCCGCCGTTTCCGTGAGCCTAGCCATCACCGGTTGTGCCAGCAGCTTGCCAGTGCCGCCGACTGCACAGGTTCTGCAGACGCCGTCCGCAGAAAAGACCCCGGCCCGGCAGCCTGCCCCACTGCGCGCCGTCAGGAAATCAGCGGATCATCGTGGTAGCGCAGCGCATCTCGAAACAACCAAGGAACTGCCTGCCAACGACCTGACACCGCAGCTTCTGTACCAGTTTTTAGCCGCCGAAGTCGCATCCCAGCGGGGCCAATCGGGCGCTGCGGTCGCAACCTTTCTTGTTCTTGCCAGGGAAACACGCGATCCACGACTTGCTCGCAGGGCGACTGAGCTCGCATTGGCCTCCGGCTCTCTCGAGAAGGCGCTGGAAGGCGCGCAGCTTTGGCATGAATATTCTCCTGGCTCGTCGGTCGCCGCCCAGACCCGGGAAATGCTGCTGCTGAGCGCCAACCGACTCGACGAGGCCGAACCGCTCCTGGTTGCCCACAGGCAAAGAGCCAGCGAGCAGAATGCCTTACCTGGCTTTTATCGCCAACTTCTGCGGACACTGGCCCGGGCCAGCGATCCCAAGGGCGCGCTGGCACTCTTTGAACGCATCAGCGCACCCGACGAGAAGATTCCTGAGGCGAGATTTGCCAACGCCGAACTGGCGCGTGCAGCCGGTCAGCCCGCTCGGGCTGCGCAACAGGCACAGGCGGCCTATGCGCTGGCACCAGACAATGAGCAGTATGCAATGCAGGCGGCCAGACTGCTTCGCGACGGGGAGCAAGGGATGCCGGCGGCAGCCGAACTGCTTGCTGGCTTTCTTGAGCGTAAGCCGGCGGCGATTGACGTCAGGCTGCAGTACGCCCGGCTGCTTTCTTCGATGGGAAAGGCCGAGGACGCCAAGGCCCAGATGCAGCTCGCACTGAAGACCGACCCGGACAATCCAGTGATCCTCTTTTCGCTCGCCCAACTTGCCTACCAGGCAAAGCGGCTTGACGAGGCACAGCGCCACCTTCAGTACTACCTGGATCTGCCTCGCAGCGTCAGTCGTGACAACGGGCCCGCTCACCTGTTTCTCGCTCAGATCGAAGAGGACCGCAACCGCCCCGACAGGGCGATCGAATGGCTGGCCAAAGTGAACTCGGGCGAGCAGTTCATACCAGCCCTCGTGCGTCGCAGTCAGCTGATGGCTAAATCGGGTCAACTCGAGCAGGCGCGAGCCCTTTTGCGAGGTACTCAGGCTTCGGGCAGCCGACAGCGTATGCAACTGGTCGCAGCGGAGGCCCAACTGCTGCACACTGCCGATCGTAGCGGCGAGGCTTTCGAGGTTCTTGACGCGGCACTGGCCCAATCACCCCAGGATCCGGATCTGCTCTACGACCATGCAATGGCCGCCGAGCGGCTTGACCGGATCGATGTGATGGAGAAAAGCCTGCGTAAGCTGATCGAGCTGCGGCCGGACAATGCGCATGCGCACAACGCGCTTGGTTACTCGCTGGCAGACCGGAATCTGCGCCTTGCCGAGGCACGGACGTTGATCGAAAAAGCCCTCGAGCTGTCGCCCGACGACGCCCATATTCTGGACAGCATGGGCTGGGTACTGTTCCGTCAGGGTGAAGCTGAGAAAGCGGTCGGTTTCCTTGAACGCGCTTATCAGCTGCGTCCGGAGCCCGAAGTCGCCGTCCATCTTGGCGAGGTGTTATGGCAACTCGGACGCAAGCAAGCCGCGTCTGACTATTGGCGCAAAGCCCGCGAAATGGAAGCGGACAACAAACTGCTCCGGCAAACACTGAAACGGCTTGGAGTTTCACTTTGAACTGCACGCCCGGATTGCGTTGGCTGCGGACTGGCAGTCTCGCTCTCCTGATTCTGACAAGTGGCTGCGCAAGCCTTGTTTCCCCAGAAGCGGCCGTCGACCCGTCCCCAATCAACAGCTGGTCAGGACGCTTTGCAGTCAGCTGGCGGACCGGCGCCATGCAAAGCGATGCGCAGGCCAGCGGACGCTTCGACTTGCGCACACAAGGATCGCGTGTCGAGTTAGAGGCGTTGTCCAGCTTTGGCCAAACCATCGCGCGAGCAACGAGCGCCCCGGGGCGGACGGTGCTGGAGACTGCCGATGGCGAGCGCCATGAAGCCGGTAATCCAGAAGTGCTGACCGAGAACGTGCTTGGCTGGCGGGTTCCAGTCAGCCGCCTGCCAGAATGGCTCCAGCGGGCAAGTGCGAAAAATGCTCAGGCACAACAGTTCACCGAATCGGGATGGTCAGTCCAGATCAGCGCCGGGGTCGATCTGCCTGCTGCTCGGCTTACGCTGCGATGGCCGGCGGGCGATTCAGCGGAAAGATCACCGAACCGGGTGATGCTACGACTCGTTCTCGACGCGCAAGAGTAGAACACCCCGCCGAACCAATGATCGTCGAACTGCGTCATCTTCCTGCGCCGGCGAAACTGAACCTGTTTTTGCACGTGACAGGCCGTCGGGCCGATGGATATCACCTGCTTGAAATGGTCTTCGAACTGATCGATCTGGCTGACACGATGCATTTTCGGCTGCGCGAGGACGGACAAGTGTGCCAGGCCGCTCCATTGAGCGGCGTGCCACCCGAGTCAGACCTGAGCCTGCGCGCGGCCAAACTGCTGGCCGAGCATGCGGGCTGCAGGCTTGGCGTTGAAATCACCCTCGAGAAACGGATTCCAATGGGCGGAGGCCTGGGCGGCGGCAGTTCGGATGCAGCGACCACGCTGATGGCCCTGAACCGGCTCTGGGGCCTTCACTGGCCACGCCGCCGATTGCTCGACCTGGCGGTCCAGCTGGGCGCTGATGTTCCGTTCTTTATTTTTGGCCGCACCGCCTATGCCACCGGGATCGGCGACGAGCTGCGAACCCTCAAGCTGCCACAGCGCCACTACGTCGTTGTTGCCCCGTCTGTGTCGGTGCCGACCCAGGGCGTTTTTGCGGATCCAGATTTGACAAGGGACACCAAACCCCTCAGAATCACGGGTCTTTCGCGAGGCGGTAATGTTTTTCGCGGAAGGAACGATCTGCAGGATGTTGTTGTGCGCAGGCAGCCAAAAGTTGCCCAGGCACTGTCAGCCCTGCGGCAGGCTGCCGAAGAATCCGGCCAGGATTCCAGGCTGGCCCGGATGACCGGGTCAGGAGCTTGCGTGTTTCTTCCAACCACCAGTGAAACGCAGGCTCAGGCTGTTGTTCGGCGGCTGTCAGGCAGCACCGATGCAAAAGTCTTTGCCACGCGTTCATTAACGGTTCATCCGTTGCGCGATTGGGCTTTCGATAAGGCAACACGCAAGTAGCGCGTTATCCCGGCCCGGTGAGCCGTTGGGGAGTCGCCAAGTTGGTTAAGGCACCGGATTTTGATTCCGGCATGCGAGGGTTCGAGTCCTTCCTCCCCAGCCATATCTCCCGATTCACCTGTTCCTTCGTCACGCCTGGAACCTTTCAAGATGCAGCTGGCCCCTCGCCGCTCCGTTGATGGCTTGTCCCCCGAAGGTCTGATGATCTTCACAGGCAACGCCAACCCCAAACTCGCTGCAGACGTCTCAGCACACCTGCACCTGCCCCTCGGCAAGGCAACGGTCGGTCGCTTCTCTGATGGGGAAGTCATGGCCGAACTGCTTGAGAACGTGCGCGGCAAGGATGTCTTCGTCGTCCAGTCCACCTGCGCACCGACCAATGATCACCTGATGGAGGTGATGATCATGGTCGACGCGCTCAAGCGTGCGTCGGCCGGTCGAATCACCGCCGCTCTGCCCTACTTCGGCTATGCACGCCAGGATCGTCGCGTACGCTCGATGCGGGTTGCGATCAGCGCCAAGGTCGTCGCCAACATGCTGCAGATCGCCGGGGTCGACCGCGTTCTGACCATGGACCTGCACGCCGATCAGATCCAGGGTTTCTTTGACATTCCGGTCGACAACATCTATGCATCACCGCTGCTGCTGGCCGACGTGCACAAGCAGGAGTTCCCGAATCTGATGATTGTCTCGCCTGATGTGGGCGGTGTCGTCCGCGCCCGGGCGCTCGCCAAAAGGCTTGACGTCGATCTGGCAATCATCGACAAACGGCGCCCCAAAGCCAATGTGGCCGAGGTCATGAACATCATCGGCGATGTCTCAGGCCGAACCTGCGTGATCATGGACGACATCGTCGATACCGCAAACACATTGGTCAAAGCTGCTGACGCGCTCAAGGAACACGGCGCCAAGCGCGTGCTGGCATATTGCACGCACCCGGTCCTGTCCGGTGGCGCGGTCGACCGCATCGCATCGTCAACGCTCGATGAGCTTGTCGTGACCGATACGATCCCGCTGCCCAAGGATGCGCGCGCATCGAGCAAGATCCGGGTGCTCAGCTGCGCGCAAATTCTGGCCGAGACCATCCTGCGCATCAATCGCGCCGATTCGGTTTCATCACTGTTCGTCGACTGAGCCGGATCTGCCCCATCAGTTTTTCGTTGTCCGGTTCAAAAGGTGAACCGGGCATTTTCAACCCCCTGACTGTCTGGTCGCGGACGCAGGGCATCAGAAGGAGTAAACGATGAAAGTCGTTGCAAATACGAGAACCGCGCAAGGAACGGGTGCGAGCCGCCGTCTGCGCCGTGCCGGCAAACTGCCCGGCGTCATTTACGGTGGAGAAGGCCAGCCTGTCGTCATCGAACTTGACCACAACCCGATCTACCACGCACTGCGTGTCGAAAGCTTCCACTCCTCGATTCTCGATCTGGAACTTGACGGCAAGAGCGAGCACGTGCTGCTGCGCGCGGTGCAATGGCACCCATTCAAGCCGTTGGTCCTTCACATCGATTTCCAGCGTGTCGATGTCAACCAGCCGGTCCATGTCAAGGTCCCTGTTCACTTCCTGAACCAGGAGAACTCAACGGCAGTCAAGCTTGGGCACGCAATCGTCAGCCACGTGCTGAATGAAATCGAAGTCAGCTGCCTGCCGTCCAAACTGCCTGAGTTCATCGAACTGGATCTGGCCAATCTGGAGCTCGGTCAGGTGATCCATGTCAGCCAGGTCCCGATGCCTGAAGGCGTGAAGCCTGTGTTGCATGGCCGTGAAGACCCTGTCGTTGCAATCGCAGCCAAACCGGCTGGCGGTGGCGCCGCAGAGGGCGAAACGGAAGACGCAGCCGCGAAGAAGTGATCCGAGGCCGCCAGACCGGCGGCATCCTCGGATAGGGCCCGCCGCAAGGCGGGCTTTTCTTTTGGGAAGCTGCGCTGCGCACAGCTGCGCTTAGAATTTCGGAACGTAAAACGAGTTCAGCACACATGACCGCAATCCGCCTCATCGTCGGGCTTGGGAACATCGGCTCCGAATACGAGAACACCCGGCACAATGCCGGTTTCTGGTTTGTCGATGCACTGGCCAGGCAATCTGGTGCCCACCTGAACCGCGAGGCTAAGTTTCACGGTGATGTTGGCAAGGTCATGATTCATGGCAAACCTTGCTGGCTGCTCAAGCCGGGGACCTACATGAACCGCTCAGGCAGGGCGGTAGCGGCTCTGGCGAACTTCTATCGGATTACACCTGGCGAGATCCTCGTGGTGCATGATGAACTGGACCTGCTTCCAGGCCAGACCAAAATGAAGCAAGGTGGCGGTCATGCCGGACACAATGGCCTGAAGGACATCCAGGCCGCACTGGGTTCGCCAGCCTTCTGGAGGCTGCGCCTCGGCATCGGCCATCCGCGCACACTGGAACTGAATCAACAGGTTCATGACTTCGTGCTCCACCCCCCGCGCAAGGAGGAACAGGCAGCGCTCGATCGCGAGATTGCGCGTGCGCTGACCCTCGTTCCGGACTGCCTGGCTGGTCACATGGAAGCTGCGATGCTCAAGCTCCATACCCGGCCAAAGCCGGCTCGACCTGACCAGCGGCAGGATGCGAAGTTGGTCAAAGGACCAGGCAACGCCGCCAACGCATCGG
>JAURMJ010000343.1 GCA_030830765.1 Quisquiliibacterium sp. | reverse complement strand
ATCACGGCATCCAGATCCGCGATTGTCATCTCCCGGACCCGCCATTGAGCCGTTGGCTGGCTGACAAGTCGCCCACTCATCGATCAACCTGAGGCAGCCCGTGCCTGCCGTAATTTCTGCTGCTCATCGACATCAAGTGCGACCTTGTCACGCACATAGAGCGGTGCGGCCTGCGCAGCGTTGACCACCCTCCCCTCGAGGTATCGCAGCCAGGCAATCCGGGCGATCGAATCGGCCTCCGGTCCGACGTCCGCTCGAACGGTCAGGCCGTGGTGTTGCGCAAACTGCGCAAGTTCCGGATAGCGCGCAAACCCATCGCCGATCAATGCAGGCTCTTTTCCCAGACATCCAGTGACGAGTTGCTGCTCGAAGAGCTTTACAGCAGCACTTGCGGCGAGGACCTGCGGTTTATGAACTTCCAGCATCTGGTCGTCGCGAACATGGTAAGCGCCGACGTAGACCTCCTGCATGCGCGCGTCACTGGCGACCAGGACCTGCGATGCCTGAGCACGCCAGGCCAATGCCTCCAGCGAACCGACACAAATCAGCGGTCGATTCAGAGCGAACCCCAGCCCCTGCGCAATCCCGCAACCGATTCGCAACCCCGTGAATGAACCAGGCCCTGCGTCAAAGGCAATGGCATCAATGTGCGAGAGACCAAGCTGCGCGTTGCTCAGCAACTGCTTCGCCATAGCCAGACAGATGCGGGAATGATCCTGTCCGGCATCCTCAGCCAGGCTGACCGTGATGATCCGATCGTCTTCCAGTCTCGCCAACGCCACTGAGCAGCGCTGACCAGACGTTTCAAACGCGAGCAGGACCCGTGGAGTCGAACCCGGCGGGCACTGATTGTTGACAGCAGTCTCTTGCATGCCCGGATTCTAGTCGACACCGCCTGCCATGACAGCGCCTGCAAGCAGCCCCGCCCCCTCCGGAGCCTGCCCCTTACTGCTGGCGACGATGTCGCTCCCGCAGCATCTGGCGCAACGCATCGCGCTCATCATCGGACATGCGGCGCTCCCGCTTGGAGGCGCGATCCCCTGTGTCCAGCCCGCCGCGCAGCCCGTGATGGCGCTCCGCAGCGCCCACATCGTGATCACGATGGTAGCCGTCTTCGGAGCGGCGCCTTTCGCGATACTCGCCGCGGGACTCTTGCAGATCCCGGCGCAACATTTCGCGCTCCTGCGGATCCATCCTGCGAGGCCCTTCGCGCGCAAAGGCAGGCCCCGCATGCGTCAACACAACGAAGCATGTCAGCAGGGCGGGCAGCAATAACCAGTTGATTTTCACGGCTAAGATTTTAGGCATGGATCGCGCGAGCGGGGCTACCGTTAAGAGTAATCGCTGTAACAAAGCGTAAATATCCTGCGCGATTCTGCGAACGGACTTCTCAAGGCTGGTTATCATCTGACAATGAGTCTGTCCGGAAAGCACCTGCTGGTCGTCGACGACGACCCCAAACTTCGTGACCTGCTGCGTCGCTACCTGAGCGAGAATCATTTCGAGGTCAGCGTTGCTCCAGATGGCCCGAGCATGGGCCGGTTGATGCAAAAACAACGATTTGACCTGGTCATTCTCGATCTGATGCTGCCCGGCGAGGATGGGTTATCGATTATCCGAAGGCTGCGAGGAGCCTCGGATACCACGCCGGTCATCATGCTCACGGCAAAGGGCGACGACATCGACCGGATTCTTGGGCTGGAAATGGGCGCTGACGACTATCTGGCCAAGCCTTTCAACCCGCGCGAACTGCTGGCTCGCATCAACGCCGTGCTGCGCCGCCAGCCCGCCCCGGATACACCCGGCGCGCCCTCGGCTCAACCCATGACCATCACCTTCGGGCCCTTTGAGCTCGATCTGGGCACCAGAACGCTCAGCCGTGATGGGGAAACGGTCTCGTTGACCAGCGGAGAATTCGCTGTTCTGAAAGTATTTGCTCAGCACCCGAGGAGCCCCCTTTCAAGGGAGAAGCTGATGGTTCTCGCCCGTGGACGCGAGTATTCGGCCTTTGACCGCAGCCTGGATGTTCAGATATCGAGGCTGCGAAAATTGATCGAGGATGACCCCCAGCACCCCCGTTACCTGCAGACCGTCTGGGGAGTGGGTTATGTTTTTCTACCAGACAGCCGATGAATCCCTGCCTTGCACTCCAAGGCTGAGGCCTTGAGCGACTGAGCCAGCCCCCTCTCACCAACGAGATATGCCCAGGATCAATCTTTTCTGGCGAACTTTCCTGCTGATCGGGGTGATGGTGCTTTTGAGCCATCTGGCTTCCTGGCAAGCCCTGCGTCACCTGAATCCAACTTCCCCAGAGCAGCGACTTGCCTGGGAGATCAGCTCGGTCGTCAACCTGACTCGTTCTGCGTTGATTAGCACGGAAGGCGAGCGTCGACTCGCGCTGCTCGATGAACTGGCCCGTGAGGAAGGCGTTCGCATTGCCCTGCTGGAAGCGGGTGATCGAACAACCCCGTTGCCCGGACCAGGCGACGCAAAGCTGCTTGAAAAGCGTCTGCGAAGCCTCCTTGGACCCGAGACCCGGATCGCCGGGCGACTGAATGGCTCAAGTGGCCTGTGGATCAGCTTTCACATCGACGCAGATCAATACTGGCTCGGTCTGCGCCTTGAGCGCTGGACCCGCCAGGCCGGACCTCCCTGGTGGGTGCTCATCGCACTGGCGTTACTGGTTTCCGCGGGCGCCGGGTTACTGATCAGCCGAGTGATCAACCGACCGCTTGCCAGGCTTGCCTCGGCGCTGGGGCGCGTGAGCTCCAGCGCTACACCGGCACTCTTGCCGGAAACAGGCCCCACTGAGATCGCTGAACTTAACAGGCATTTCAATGCGATGTCCCATGAACTGGCTGAACTGGAGAATGATCGAGCCATCACGCTGGCGGGCATCTCACATGACATTCGCACGCCACTGACCCGATTGCGCATGGAGGTGGAGATGGCCGCAATCGCTGAGGCTGATCGCGAATCCATGGTGAGTGATATCGAACGAATCGATCTGATTGTCGGCAAGTTTGTTGAATACGCTCGCAGCGGATCAACAACTCATGAGGAACAGATCGGATGCATCGATGTGGCTGCATTGCTGCAAGCGCTCCGAGACAACTATGCTCCACGGATTCAGGCCGGACAGCTTTCCATCGACCTTGATGTTCAAGACAGTCTGGAATGGCGTGGCGACAGCCTGGATCTGGCCCGCGCCATGGCCAATCTGATTGAAAACGCCCTGCGCTATGGTCACCGAGAAGGCGAACCGACCCGTTTGCGCATCCGGGCGCGACGCCTCTCAATGGATGTCAGGGGTCATGCGACCCTGGCCCTTGACATGGATCCTGCGCGATTCTCCGGACCATGGCGAGCCACCGGGATACCCGAGGGCCTGCTGATCGAAACCAGCGATGACGGCCCCGGCGTTCCGGAAGAGGCAATCGAGAGGCTGCTTCGTCCCTTCACGCGTCTTGCTCACGAACGCAATGAACTTGGGGCCAGCGGCCTGGGACTGGCGATCGTCCAACGGATTGCTCTGCGTTATCGTGGCAGTTGCAGTCTCGCCAACCAGACCGGAGGGGGTCTGCTGGTCAAACTCGTCCTTCCTGACGTCGCCCGATAGACGATCCCAATCAATCGAATTTGTTTTTTCTATTGGGCAAATCAATCGCCACTGCGGTATCCTATCGTTGTCCATGACAGGCGGGGTGCAAATGACTCGACCCGCAAGTCTGACACTACACGCACATGTCAACTTTGGAGACTGCAATGCCCAAGCTGCAAGGAACCAAGACGCATCAGAACCTGAAAGATGCGTTCGCCGGCGAGAGCCAGGCCAATCGTCGTTACCTGTATTTCGCAAACAAGGCTGACGTTGAAGGCTTCACCGAAGTCGCCACGCTGTTCCGCTCGACCGCTGAAGGCGAGACTGGCCACGCGCACGGCCACCTGGACTATCTTGCCGAAGTCGGTGATCCGGCAACCGATCTGCCCATCGGTTCGTCCGAGAAGAACCTGAAGGCCGCCGTTGCTGGCGAAACCCACGAGTACACCGACATGTACCCGGGTATGGCCAAGACCGCGCGAGACGAAGGTTTCGACGAGATCTCCGACTGGTTTGAGACCCTGGCCAAGGCTGAGCGCTCTCATGCCAACAAGTTTGCCAAGGCGCTGGAAGGTCTGGGCAGCTGATTTCGGTCAGAAGCGCGGAGCCAGTCTCCGCGTATCGGTGCGCCTCACCTTGAAGCGTCCCCGATGAGACCGGCGGGGAGCGCAGTCACGCGACTCCCCGTTTTTGTTTTTCACATTCACGCCAGGATTTGACATGAGCACCCGCGAAGGATCCCTCGAAGCACCAACCCGTCATCCACTCGACTGGAAAAGCGAGGAGTTTTACGACGAGACTTCCTGCCTGACCGAGATGGAACGCGTCTTCGACATCTGCCACGGATGCCGTCGCTGTGTCAGCCTGTGCAATTCTTTTCCTGTCCTGTTTGATCTGGTCGACGAAAGTCCGACCATGGAGATGGATGGCGTCAACAAGAAAGACTACTGGAAGGTCGTCGACCAGTGCTACCTGTGCGACGTCTGCTACATGACCAAATGCCCCTACGTGCCGCCGCACGAATGGAACCTGGATTTCCCGCACACCATGCTGCGCGCCAAAGCGATCAAGTTCAAAAAAGGCGAAGTCGGCATGGCAGAGCAAATGCTGGCTTCTACCGATGTGCATGGCTCACTGGCGGGGATTCCCATCGTGGTGCAGGCGGTCAACGCCGTCAACAAAACCAAGGTGGCACGCCAAGCGCTAGAGGCGGTGGCGGGTGTCGATCAACACGCTTGGTTGCCTGCATTGGCTACGCGTAAATTCCGTTCAAGCGCGCCCGATGCAAGCGCCACACAGGTGGTGGACGGCGAAAAGACACCCGGCAAAGTGGCGATTTATTCCACTTGTTACATCAATTACAACGAGCCCGGCATTGGTCACGATTTGCTGAAAATCTTGGACCACAACGACATTCCTTATGT
>JAURMJ010000342.1 GCA_030830765.1 Quisquiliibacterium sp. | reverse complement strand
GCAGTCAGCGCACTGCGCGAGGCGCTTGAGCAGAATTCCGTTCCTGATCAGAGCCTCGCACAACAGCAAACTACCGGGCGCCAACAGTCTGTCGCATCGGACAGCTGGCGCAGAGGCTGACCGATGCCGCAGACCATTGCGCTGAGCCTCATCTCTCATACGAATGTCGGCAAGACAACTCTGGCCCGCACGCTGCTGGGCCGCGATGTCGGCGATGTCCGGGATGAAGCCCATGTGACGATGCAGGCCGAGGCACACCTGTTGATCCGCAGTGAGCAGGGCGACGAACTGACACTCTGGGATACCCCCGGATTCGGCGACAGTCATCGCCTGGCAAAACGTCTGGCTGCGACCGACAATGCGCTCGGCTGGTTCCTGACCCAAGTCTGGGATCGCTACCGAGCACGTGCATTGTTCGCAAGCCAGCAGGCCGTACGCAATGTGCGCGAATCCTCTGATCTGGTTCTGTATCTGGTCAACGCCTCCGAGGATCCTCAGGATGCCAGCTACGTGACGCCCGAATTGCAGATCCTGCAATGGATCGGCAAACCGGTGATCGTCCTGCTCAATCAGCTCGGCCAGCCACAGCCGGCTGAGATCGAACAGGCACAGATCGATCGCTGGCATCAACGGGTTGCCGACGTGCAATGTGTGCGCGGTGTGCTGGCGCTCGACGCTTTCGCGCGCTGCTGGGTTCAGGAGGCTGAGCTGCTCGCGCTGATCGAACGCACGCTTGAAGAATCGCTTCGAGCTCCGTTTTCAGATCTGCGCAGGCAGTGGCTACGCCAGCGGCGTGCAGTTTTCGATGAATCGGTCGCGGCGCTGGCCGACCGGATTACGCGGGCGGCCAGCGATTCGCAGACCGTTGAGTCGGCTCACTGGTCTTCGCGCGTTCGCGAGCTCGCCCAGGCAATCGGACTGCGAAGCGATGCTGAAGACAGCCCATGGCGCATCGCGATGAGCCAACTGGCCGAACGCCTTGATGCAGATATTCGTGCCGGCACCGACCGACTGATCGCGCTTCACGGACTCCATGGCCAGGCAGCTGCGGAAGTCCTGTCGCGCCTGGCCGAACATTTCGCGGTGCGCGAACCGGTCAGCGAAAGCAAGGCTGCGGCGGTCGGCGGAATCGTCACCGGTGCGCTGGCCGGGCTCAAAGCCGACCTTGCGAGCGGCGGACTGACCTTCGGTGCAGGCCTGCTGGTCGGCGGCGTCCTCGGCGCGCTGGGTGCAGCGGGGCTTGCCCATGGCTACAACCTGATCCGAGGCGCCGGGGTCACGCTGATCACCTGGAACGATGAGGTCCTGGAAAAACTGCTTGCATCGGCGCTGCTCAGTTACCTTGCGGTCGCGCATTACGGGCGCGGACGGGGCGACTGGTCGCCGTCCGAGCATCCGGCACATTGGCAGCAGACGGTCAGCGAATTACTTGAGCAGCAAAGATCGGACTGGCGTCGTCTCTGGAGCATCCGCAAACCCGGGAGACCGGAGCAAATCGCCGCCGCGATTCACCAGATGCTTCTCGAAACCTTGATCATGCTGCTGCATACCCTCTACCCGCAGGCCGATCTGGGTGACGAGGCGTGGCAGAACCCGAGCTCAGCTGCAACAGTGAAACAGACGCCTGATCAGACTCCCGATCAAGAGTCGGGATGACGAGCCACTCATCGAAGATCTGTCGCGCGCCTGAGTGTCGCGGATGATTCTCGGGCAAGACCCCAGACCAAGGAAAACTTATGGAACTCGGATTGAACGGCAAGCGTGCGCTGGTGACGGGCTCGACCGCCGGCATTGGTTTTGCAATCGCACACAGATTGGCCGCCGAAGGCGCAAGCGTCGTGCTGACCGGTCGCAGGCAGGAGTCCGTTGATGACGCGCTCAGCCGTCTCCGGGCGGGAGTACCCGGCTGTGAGGCCCTTGGTGTTGCGGCAGACTGCTCGACTGCGCAAGGCGCACAAACCGTCTTTGATCGCATCGACAGCGTGGACATCCTGGTGAACAACCTGGGCATCTACGAGCGCAAAACAGCCTTCGAAATCAGCGATGACGAATGGCTTCGCCTGTTTGAAGTCAACGTGCTCAGCGGCGTACGCTTCACTCGCCATTACGCGCCGTCGATGGCGCAACGCCGCTGGGGTCGGGTGATCTTCGTCTCCAGCGAATCGGCACTGAACATTCCCCGCGAAATGATTCACTACGGGATGAGCAAAACCGCACAATTGAGCATTTCACGGGGTTTCGCGATCGAACTGGCGGGTACCGGCGTCACGGTCAACGCGCTGCTGCCGGGCCCAACCCGGACGGAAAATACCGACCGGATACGAGCTGAACGCGCGAAAGCCGCCGGCAAAAGTCTCCAGGAACTGGAGACAGAATTCTTTCAGAAGCTTCGACCGACCTCGTTGTTGCAGCGTTTCACATCGGCTGACGAAGTTGCGCATCTGGCCGTCTATCTGTGCAGCGAACTGGCCAGCGCAACAACTGGTGCCGCAATGCGGGCCGACGGCGGCACGGTGAATCAGATCATGTAACCCTGCGACAGAAAGATGCATCTTCCGGCTGTCATCAGGCAATGTTAGGCTTGCGCGATGAACAGACCGACACCACCAAGAAAGCGGGGCGTTAATCTGGCCATCCCCATCGGATTGGTTGTGATCGCCCTGATCGCGATACTGGCCTGGCTCAGGCAGACCGAAACGTCGCCCCCGCCGCCGACAACCGTCGTCGCACCGACACCGATCGCCAGTGCTGAGCCGCCGCAGCCAGCGCCCGCACTCGAGCCAAAACCGGAGATCTCCAATCCGGTCGACAAGATCGAGATTGCCCCGGCACAACTGGGCCCCTTGCCCCCGCGCGACCAGAGCGACGAGGCAGCCAAGTCGGCTGCGGCCACCCTTGCGGAGCAGGCAGCGCTGAATGACAACGTATTCGATGAATCGCTGGTCAGACGCTTCGTGGCGACTGTCGACAACCTGCCGCGCGAAACCCTGCCGATGCGGGTGCGCCTGTTCCGTGGCACACCAGGTCAATTCGTCATCGAGGGCAAGGAGGAATCCCGGTCAATCGCTCCGGAAAACTGGGTACGCTACGCGCCCTTCATCCGCTTCCTGCAAAGCCTCGACTCCAAGAAGCTGGTTGCGGTCTATCTGGGCTTCTACCCGATGCTGCAGGAGGAATACCGCGCACTGGG
>JAURMJ010000341.1 GCA_030830765.1 Quisquiliibacterium sp. | reverse complement strand
ATCCTGCTGGATGCGCCCTGCTCAGCGTCCGGCATCCTGCGCCGACACCCCGAGATCCGTTGGCTGAGGCGCCGTAGTGATATCGCGACACTTTCAGCGCTGCAGTCGAAATTGCTGGCGGCGCTTTGGCCGCTGCTGGAACCGGGTGGTAAATTGCTTTATGCCACCTGTTCGGTTTTCAATGCCGAGGGCAGCGAGGTGTTGCGTCGCTTCTTGCCGCAGCACCCTGATGCCGAGCGCCTTCCTGTTCACTGGCGCTGGTTCGGTGAGGAGCAGGACAGTCCGGTCGAGCAGTTGCTTCCTTGTGCGGGTGCACTGCGTGACCATGATGGATTTTTTTACGCACTGATCAGAAAACGCCCGTGATTGCCAGCCGTCTCCGGGCGCTTTTCCTGATGGGGCTTTGCTGGGCGGTCTTATGGGTCGTTCCAGCGCCGGCGCAGGCTGCCGACGCCATCGGGATTCGCGCCGCCCAGTTGCAGCGATCAGCTTCGGTCGCAGGTTGGGTGCTTTCCGCAGACATCACGCTGGATCTACCCGAGTATCTTCGTGAGGCGGTCAATCGGGGGGTCGCATTGCCATTCACCATGGACTTCGAACTGCTGCGTCCACGCTGGTACTGGCTTGATGAACGTACGGTCGAAGCAAGCCGCACCTACCGGGTCAGCTTTCACGCGCTGACCCGTGAATACCGGGTCACACTTGAGGGCGCGTCGCGCTCCTTTGACACGCTGACTGAAGCGCTTGCAGCCTTCGCAAAGATGCGTGACTGGCGGGTTATGGACATCGGCCTGATGCAGCCCGGAATTCAATATGAACCCAGGATCAGGGTCCGTCTGGACACTTCATTGCTGACCAAGCCCTTCCAGGTCAATGCCATTACCAGCCGCGACTGGAATCTGAAGTCCGAATGGACGCCGGTTCGGTTCAACCCCTAGATCGCGATCGCCGGGCGATCACGCGGGCGCTGCGCGTTTCGCTGATCTTTTCGGTTGCGATCGCGGTTGTACTGCTGGTGCTGCTGGCGACCGCCAGTGGCAATACGCGGCTGTTTGAACGCCACTACCCGGTGCTGCTGTGGATCACGATCGGTATCGGCGTCGTGATCCTGGGACTGGTGCTTGAACTGGTGCGCCGGCTCGTGATCCGATACCGGCGCGGGTTGTTCGGGACACGGCTGATGGCCCGCATGGCCGTCTCCTTCATTCTGATGACCGTGGTGCCGGTGGTGCTGGTGTTTATCGTGTCGGTCCAGTTTGTCGGACGCTCAATCGAGTCTTGGTTTGATGTGCCGCTTGAGCGCGCGCTCGACTCGGGTCTAAGTCTTGCGCGTGCGTCGCTCGACGCACAACTGGACGACCTGACGCAAAAGGCCTCGGTCATGGCGACCGAGCTGGCGGATTCGTCGCCTGCAATGCTGCCGAGCGTGCTTTCAAGGATGCGTGATCAGGCCCGGGTTGCCGAAGCGCTCGTGGTGACCGGCTCGGGTCGAATTCTCGCAGCCAGTTCAAGCCGTCTCACACAGCTTGTTCCCGAACTGCCACCCGCCGAGGCGTTGCGACAGGCGCGACTGACCCGCAAATATGGGCGTGTCGAGGGCGATGCCAGTACCCGCAGCACCGGTCTGCGGATCCGTGTGATCGTTCCGGTCGGTTCGTCAGGTCAGTTGCTTGAGGAGAGCCGGTTCCTGCAACTGGTTGCAGCTGTGCCCTCGGCTCTTGAAGATAATGCCGATGCCGTCCAGCAGGGGTATCGCGACTTCCAGGAGCTGTCTTTGGCGCGCTCGGGTCTGAAGCGGTTATTTCGGACCACCTTGACGCTGACTTTCCTGCTGACGCTGTTTGCCGCGATCGCGGGAGCCTTCCTGCTCGCCGGCTGGCTGGTCGGGCCACTGGCCGATCTGGCTGCGGCGACGCGATCGCTCGCTGAAGGCGACTTCAGACAACTCAAGGATTACACCGGGCGAGACGAGCTTGGCGTGCTGACCCGGTCGTTCAATGCAATGACCTCGCAGTTGCAGGACGCCCAGGCAGCCGTTAAGCGCAATCAGCGTGCCCTTGAAGGCGCCAATGCCCGGCTGCAGAGCGTGCTGTCCAATCTGGATGCCGGCGTCATGGTGTTGGACGCCGACTGGCGGTTGACGCTGGCCAACCCGGGGGCTGACCGGATCGTTGGCGAGACCCTGGCCCAGCACGTTGGCCAAGCGCTTGATGAGCTGCCGCGGATGGGCAGTTTGGGCGATCCGATCCGGGCTGCGTTTGTCGAGCAGGACGCGGCAGACGCGGCCAGCTGGCAGCGTCAGTTCTCGCTGGCCCGGATTCGGCAGGCGGATGAATCCGCTGCGGGACCGAGTGCGGTCGCAGGACCTGCACCGGTCGAGCAGACCCTGCTTGCGCGCGGCTCTGTGTTGCCGGGTCGGGGCGCTGGTTACGTGATCGTGTTTGACGACATCAGTGAAGTGATTTCGGCGCAGCGCGCGGTCGCCTGGAGCGAGGTTGCGCGCCGGTTGGCCCACGAGATCACCAATCCGCTGACGCCGATCCAACTGGCCGCTGAGCGGATGCGCCTGAAGCTGCACGACAAACTGGCGGGACCCGATGCCGAGCTGCTGGATAAGCATTCCAGAACAATCGTTAATCAGGTGGCTGCGCTCAAAGCGATGGTTGATGAGTTTCGCAACTATGCGCGCCTGCCGACGGCGCGGCTCGAACCGTTGAATCTGAACGCGCTGATCGAAGATGTGCTGCGCCTTTATTCGATGGCCGCGGCCAATGCCGATGTGCGCCTTGAGCTTGCCCACCCGCTGCCGCTGGTGCTCGGTGATGCGACCCAGTTGCGGCAGGTAGTGCATAACCTGCTCAAGAATGCACTGGAGGCTGCCGAGAAGACTGAGCACCCGGAAATCTCGGTCAGCACTGCGATCCGGCCGATGGCCGACGGTAAGCCGGCGGTGCGGCTGCGCGTCAGCGACAACGGCAGCGGCTTTGGCCAGGCAATGCTGGCCCGGGCTTTCGAGCCGTATGTGACGAGCAAGGCGAAGGGAACCGGGCTGGGTCTCGCAATCGTGAGAAAAATCGTCGATGACCACGGTGCACGCATCGATCTGGGCAATCGTCTGGACCCCGAAGGGGCTGTGATTGGGGCACAGATTTCAATCCTATTTACGAATTTGGCAAAATCCGTGGACAATCCATCCCTGAAATCCGCTGCACAGGGTCGCGAACAGTCCGATGGCTGAAATTTTGGTAGTAGACGACGAGATCGGTATCCGGGAATTGCTCTCGGAGATTCTCGGCGACGAGGGGCATTCGGTGTTGCTTGCCGACTGTGCTGCCCAGGCACGCAAGCTGCGCGAGGAAAACCCGCTTGATCTGGTCCTGCTCGATATCTGGATGCCGGATACCGACGGGGTGACCCTGCTCAAGGAGTGGGTTTCCGCGGGCAAGCTGACGATGCCCGTGATCATGATGTCGGGGCATGCGACGATTGATACGGCGGTCGAGGCGACACGGATTGGCGCGCTCGATTTCCTGGAAAAGCCGATTGCCCTGCAAAAGCTGCTCAAGGCAGTTGAACAAGGACTTGCCCGGGCCAGGATGCCGCAGGCATTGCAACGGTCCGCTGTGTCGGCACCGCTCCCGACCTCTTCGTTCTCTGGTGCGCATCCGTCCGGTTCCAGCCCTGCGGATGCCTTTGCCCCGGCCGAGTTGCGCAGCAGCGAGCCCTTGGTGTCGACGGCTGCAACCGATGGATTCATTGCAGTTGCAACGTCATTTGTGTCCTCTGATGACACCCAACGCAACGGTGCACTGCGTGAATTGGCTCTGGATCTGCCGCTGCGCGAGGCACGCGACGCGTTTGAGCGCGCTTATTTCGAGCATCATCTTTCACGCGAGAATGGCAGCATGACCCGCGTTGCGGAAAAGACCGGCCTGGAGCGCACGCATCTGTACCGCAAGCTCAAGCAGCTGGGGATTGATCTGTCGCGTGGTGCCTATCGCAAGGCCTCCGGCAACTGATCCCCGGGCAACATCGTGAGGATCATCATCCTGGGCGCCGGCCGTGTCGGCGAGTCCGTCGCTGAAAGTCTGGTTTCAGAGGCGAACGACATTACGGTTGTCGATACCGACCCTGACCGTCTTGCGCAGTTGCAGGACCGGCTGGATCTGCGCACAGTGACCGGAAACGCGACGCATCCGACTGTGCTCCAGCAAGCAGGCGCCGAAGATGCTGACATGCTGATCGCCACCGCAGCCCGCGACGAGACCAATATGGTGGCCTGCCAGATTGCTGCTCGCGTCTTCAACGTGCCGCGACGCATCGCCAGGGTTCGTGCACCAGAGTTTCAGGACCATCCGGAGATTACCGGCGAGGGTGGCTTTTATGTCGATCACATCATCTGTCCCGAGCAGACGGTCTGTGACTACATCTTCAAGCTGATCGAGTTTCCCGAAGCGCTGCAGGTGCTCGAGTTCGCCAGCGGCAGCGCAAGTCTGATCGCGGTCCGAGCCTATGCAGGAGGTGCGCTGGTCGAGCATCCGATCAGTGAGTTGCGCAAATATCATCCGAAGGTCGACATGCGGATCGTTGCGATTTTCCGCGATGACCGTTCGATCACGCCGGATGGCGACACCCGCATTCAGGATGGTGATGAAGTCTTCCTGCTGGCTGCATCCGAACACATCCGGACAGCGCTGGCGGACTTGCGACGCATGGACAAGCCGGTGCGCAGGATCATGATCGCAGGGGGTGGCAATATTGGCTTGCGTTTGGCCCGTGCGCTGGGCGGCCGCTACGAGGTCAAGCTGATTGAGTCCCGCTCCCGGCGTTGCGAGTATCTGGCCAGCCAGTTGCCGTCTTCCACGTTGGTCTTGAACGGTGATTCGACCGACGAGGAGATGCTTGCCGAGGAAGGGGTCGGCGACATGGACCTGTTCATCGCGCTGACCGATGATGACGAGAACAACATCATGGCCTGCATGCTGGCTCGCCGGATGGGAGCCCGTCGGGTCATTGCACTGATCAATCGCAAGGCCTACGCCGAGCTGATGCTGGGCAGCAATATCGACATCGCAATCGTGCCCGCCCAGACAACGATCGGTCAGCTGTTGGCCCATGTGCGGCGCGGCGATGTCGGGGCGGTGCACTCATTGCGTCGTGGTGCTGCCGAAGCAATCGAGCTGATCGCGCACGGCGATTCGCGCTCTTCGCAGGTGGTCGGGCGCCGCATCGAGGAGCTTGAACTGCCGCGCGGTGCAACGATCGGTGCGATTGTGCGTGAAAGCGAGGCAGGTAAACCCGAGGTGCTGATTGCGCACCACGATACGGTGATTGCGCCAGACGACCATGTGATCATGTTCCTTGAGAACAAGAGCTCGATTGCCAAAGTCGAGAAACTGTTCCAGGTCGGGGTTCGATTCTTCTGACGAGGCCACGGATGCGCCGTCTGCTGGTCACTGCCCATGTGCTGGGCGGATTTCTTCTTCTGTTCTCTCTGGCCTTTACGCTGCCGATTGCCTGGTCGCTGCAGATTGGCGACGGTGCGCACCGTGGCTTTGCGATCGGCGCGGCGGTCAGCGCGGGTCTTGGGGTGCTGCTCTGGACGCTGACCCGGCGAAATGACAACGAGTTGCAGCCGCGCGACGGCGCTTTTCTGGTGGTCGTGTGCTGGGTACTCGCGGCAACAATGGCGACGATTCCGTTCCTGATCGAATTGCCGCAGCTGAGTTTTACTGATGCGTTCTTCGAGGCGATCTCGGGCCTGACGACGACCGGATCGACTGTGCTTTCCGGGCTGCAGACGCTGCCGCAGTCAATCAATATCTGGCGTCACGCGTTGCAGTGGTTCGGAGGCATGGGCATCATTGTTCTGGCGGTCGCTGTGCTGCCCTTGCTGGGCGTCGGCGGCATGCAGATCTACAAGGCCGAGACTCCCGGGCCGATGAAGGAAGGCAAGCTGACGCCGCGCATTGCGCAGACTGCCAAGTCGCTGTGGCTGCTCTATGCCGGTCTGACGTTGATCTGCATTCTGAGCCTGCGCTGGGCCGGCCTTTCCTGGTTCGAGTCGGTCTGTCACGCTTTCTCGACGATGGCCTTGGGGGGATTCTCGACGCATGACGCGAGCATCTCGCAGTTCGAGTCACCGATTGTCGAGGCCATCATGATCACATTCATGATGATCGCCGTGCTCAATTTTGCAACCCATTTCACTGCGCTGCGTCAGCGATCTTTTCGCGTGTACTGGCGTGATGCCGAGGCGTTCTGGGTGCTTGTCGTGATCGTCGGCAGCTGTCTGATGCTTGGCGGTTTTCTCTACTGGAAGGGTGTCTATCCGAGCTTTCTGGAGTCGCTCCGGCATGCGGCCTTCAACACCGTCTCGCTGGCCACCTCAAGTGGGTTCATGAGCGACGACTATGCACAGTGGCCGTTGTTCGCCTCGCTCTGGCTGATCCTGCTGGCCACGATCGGTTCGTCGGCCGGCTCGACGGGGGGTGGAATCAAGATGATCCGGGTGATCATCCTGGTGCGCCAGGCCGGAAACGAATTGCTGCGCCTCGTGCACCCGCGGGCTGTGCGTCCGATGCAGGTTGGCGGACAACTGGTCGATCAGCGCGTTGTGCTCGCTGTGCTTGGTTTCATGCTGCTGTGGGGCCTGACCATCATCGTGCTGGTCTTTGCAATGATCGCTACCGGTCTGGACTTCATCTCGGCCGTCAGCGTCGTCGTCGCCTGCGTGAACAACCTGGGTCCGGCCCTGGGCGTGCACGGACCTGCAGAGAACTACCAGGCGCTCACCGATCTGCAGACCTGGCTGATGGCGATCGCGATGCTGGCCGGCCGCCTGGAGCTGATGACCTTCTTCGTGATCTTTACGCCGGCCTTCTGGCGCAAGTGAGCACTGAGCCGACCTCAGCGTTGTGTGCTGATGCGCCAAGCGGGCGGGTTGGCGTCACCGTGCTGGCTGTCTCGGATCATGCGCTGGCGCAGCGCCTGATTGGGCGCTGGTTCGAGGGGCGGTCCGCTGCAGAGCGATGGGCCTTGCTGCTGGATTCAACGTCGGGGACTTCGGTTCAGGCGCAGCTTTCGGCGCCGACCGGCCTGTCGCGGCACGAATTGTCAGCAGGGTGTATTTGCTGCGTTGGTGCGCTGGGTCTGCGGGTGGGGCTTGCGCGATTGCTGCGCGAACAGTCGCTTGAAAGGGTTTTCGTGGTGCCCTCTGAGGCGGCCCGGATCGCGCCGCTGGTCGACGCGCTTCGCAGCTCGCTGGCGGCAGGTCTGCTGTCAGTTGATTCGATCATTGCGGTTGGCGGGGCAGCGCGGACCGGACCCGCCGGGGCGTTCGCCGAAAGGCCCTCGTGGGCTGTCGCGGACGGAGTGGCACTGGCAATTGTTGCTGACGGTCAGGACCCCCCGCCTTGCAGCCCTGACTGGCCACAGGTGCCGATGCTGGGTGAGTCGGCCTGCGCCGACTGGGCTGATGTTCTGCGTCAGCAGGCAGGTCACAGCGGCTCGGAGGTGGTTCAGCATCAGCCGATCCTGCTGCGCTTCACGGGTGAAACCGTCTTTGATCGACTTCGAATCCTCGCGCAACTTCGTGAATTCGTGCAACGCAACCCGCATCTCATGGTGTCTGCAGTATTCAGAACGACGCGCGAGTGGTATCGCTGGCAGTCCGATGCCCCGGGGGAACTGCACGTCAGTCGCTGGCGTCTCGATTCCCGTGTGAAGTGTGTGCCTGCTTCCATGGGTCTGTCTGATCAGACGTCATCTTGGCTGACGGTGACGCGCGAGCAACTGCAGGTTTCTCTGTGTTCGGCACGTCTTATTGACTGAGTCATCGGGCCTTGACTTGCCTATTGAAACTGATCGGGAGGACACCATCTATTGAGGACATGTCCAGGAGGTCAGTGATGCATCAGATGATCTACAACAGTCCGAACTACTGCGTTGTCGAGTTTGCCGATGACAACGGCCGCCATGGCGGCTTCGAAATCATGGACAAGCATGCGCGCCGCGAAACCTTCATCGGTGGGGCGATGGCGATCAACTTCCGGCAACACGTCGCCGCGCTGATCGAGGCCGAACCCACGATCGAGGAAGTCGACGATTTTCTGAGTGGCTTTGACGGGTTGATGCAACAACCCGTCTGTCTGCACTGACGCTACATCTGCTCCCAGGGGAGTCCGTCGAAGCGCCAGCCATTGAGCTTGCCGCGCTGACGCTGCTCATTGAGGTCGCCCTCGAATCCGTGAAGCACGTTGTAAACCCGTGTGAACCCTGCAACTTCCAGCGCCTCGCCGGCCTCGACCGACCGTTTCCCGCTGCGGCAGATCAGGACCACCGGCCGCGCATCAGAGTGGCCGGCCAGCTTGCGCACGTCGGCCACGAAGTGCGGGTTCAGTTCCCAGTCCGGACCGTCGTACCACGGCACCAGGACTGAACCGCTGGCATGGCCGACAAAGAAAAATTCGGCATCGCTGCGGCAGTCGATGAACAAGGCGTCAGGTTCGCGCTTGAGCATTTCAGCTGCCTGAGTGGGTAGCAGGTGTTCCATCGTGCTTCCTGGGCTTGACGCAGGCTGGGTCTGGTTGCGGGGCGGATTCGGGAATGGATCGGCGGCAGTGTCCGCGTTCAGCCTGCGCGCAGGAAACGCAGTGCCGTATCGGTGAACCGCTCCGGTTCCTCAGAAGGCGAAAAATGCGCGGTGGGCAGTTCCAGATATTCGGCGCCGGGGATCTGCTGAGCGATCCAGCGGCCCTGCTCAGCCGACGTCGAGACATCGTGCGTACCGGCAACGACCAGCGTCGGTGTGCTGACACCGGGCAGTTTGCTGGCTACGTCCATATCACGGATCGCCGTACAGCAACCGATATAGCCGTGGGGCTCAAGCGAGAGCAGCACCTGACGCACCGTGGCCATGTGCACGGTGTTGCGGGCCGCATAGCCCGCCGTGAAAAAGCGCCCGAGCACAACATCGGCGATCGAGGACATGCCGCCCGCCTTGACGGCTGCGATCCGGTCACTGAAAGTGCTTGGGTCAACCCGGGCCGAGGTGTTGGTCAGCACCGCGCGCTCGATCCGCTGTGGCACATTGCCCAGCAGCCACATACCAATCATGCCGCCGATTGACAGGCCCATGTAGCGGAAGCGCTCCACGCCGGCCGCGTCGGCAACCGCAAGCACGTCACGGCCCAGCTGCTCCATCTTGTAGTCGCCCTGCGGAGCATCCGAGGCACCATGGCCCCGCTTATCGATGCGGATCACCCGATAGCGCTCTGCCAACGGTTCCATGATCGGGTTCCACATCGAGTGATCGCTGCCGAGGGAGCCGACCATCAGCAGCGGCGGTGCATCGGCTCTGCCATCGACTCGCCAGTAGATCCGGGCGCCGTCACTGTTCACGAAAGGCATGGTGGCTTACTCCTTGCAGGCTTGTCTGTTGTGATCGGGACCAGAATCAGGCGCCGATCTGGAAGGCAAGGATTGCGATCAGGGTCGGACCTGCTGCTGCGTACAGCAGTCCGAGCGGGCTGATTGCGTCATCCCGGAAATAGCCTTTCAGAATGGCAAACCCGGCTGGGTTTGGCGCGTTGGCAATCACGGTCAGGCCACCGCCTGTCACGGCACCGGCCACCAGGGCATACTTGAACTCGGCCGAGACGCCATCGACCAGCGAGCCCAGGTAGGTCAATGCTGCATTGTCAGTGATTGCGGTCAATGCGGTTGAACCGTAGTACAGCGCGGTCGGGTTCAGTTGCAGCAGCAGCGCTTCAAGCCACCATTTTTGAAAACCACCCAAGGTGACCAGGCCGGCCAGGAAGAAAGCGACCATCAGGCCTTCGCGCAGGATCAGCCGGTCCTGGTACTTCTGATAAGCAGCGGTGAAGCCGAGGAAGAACAGGAAAATGCCCATGAAAACAGCCGGGTGATGGCTGAAGATCACGACGCCGGTCAGGAACAGCAGGTGCATTGCCATGATCGGAATCGGCATTTCACCATGACCGGCGCGACCCTGTGGTGCGTGCAGCTCACGCAGCTCGGTGCGGAACAGCCAGGTGACGATCGTTGCCGTGACGAACACGGCGATCGCGGCGCGCCATCCGAAGGTACTGATCATGAACGGAAAGTCAAAGCCCCACTTGGCCGCGACCATCAGCACCGGCGGCGCCGCATACGGCGTCAGCACGCCGCCGATCGAGATGTTGACGAACAGAGCACCGAGCGTGGCGTACTTAAGCTTCGTGGAGACATTCTGCTTATAGACCGCATCACGCAGCAGCAGCGCAGCCAGTGTCATGGCCGCCGGCTCCGTGATGAAGGAGCCGAGCAGCGGCACCATTGACAGCGAGACAAAGTAAATCGCCACCGGCCGGCTGAACGGCAGCGCGGAGGCCATGCTTCGAACCGAAACGGTCGCCAGATGCAGGATCGGGCGGCTTGCCGCAATCACCATGATCGCGAAGACGAACAGCGGCTCAGTAAAGTTCCTGCCATCCACATAGCTGACTGCCTCCTGAACGCCGGAATGGAACGCCAGCAGCACGCAGAGCACCATCGCCCAGAAGCCGAACACGGCTTCAACCTCGGATAACAGATGCCAGACGCCCGAGTGCGCGGTATCCAGATGCGCAAGACGCGCGAAAAATTTGGTCGTGAACGTATGGACGATCGCGATCACAAAGATCACGGCTGCCGCCACCTCGATGGTCGAAGGCTGAAGAGTCACTGCTTGTCTCCTTTTTGGTCGCAGGATGGTACGACAGAGGGCGCAGAGTGTCGAACCCCGGTTGTTTTGCTATCGTGGCGGGATGCAAGTCATTGTCATAGGCGCAGGTATCGGCGGGCTGGCCCTTTCGCTGATGCTCAGGAAGCGCGGAATCGAGGCCCAGGTCTTCGAATCGGCAGCCGAGGTCAGGCCGCTTGGGGTTGGTATCAATGTGCAGCCCAGCGCGGTTGCTGAACTGGCCATGCTCGGTCTGCTCGGCAAACTGCGCGCGACCGGCATTGAGACCGCCGAGGTCTGCTACTACAACCGGCATGGGCAACTGGTCTGGAGCGAACCGCGTGGACTGGGTGCCGGCTACCTGGTGCCGCAGTTCTCGATTCATCGCGGCGAACTGCAGATGCTGCTCCTTGAGGCGGCGCGCGAGCAGCTTGGTGCCGATGCCGTAGCAACCGGCTGGGAGGCCATTGAAGTTGATCCGGATGTCGGCGCCGTAACGCTGCTCAACCGTGCAACCAATGAAAGCATCGTGCGTCATGCCGACGCGATTGTTTCGGCTGACGGCATTCATTCCGCGGTTCGCCGCCAGTTCTATCCGAACGAGGGGCCGCCGCGATATTCAGGTCATGTCCTGTGGCGGGCGACCACAGTTGGCAAGCCGTTCCTGACAGGGCGCAGCATGGTGATGGCTGGGCATGCACACCAGAAGCTGGTCACCTATCCGATCTCCAGCAAGCTGGCCGCCCAGGGGCAGT
>JAURMJ010000340.1 GCA_030830765.1 Quisquiliibacterium sp. | reverse complement strand
TGGGTGCAGCAGGCGGTCGATGACTACAGCGGCCGCATGCCCGCCGAGTTCAAGGTTGAGTGGAAGGAAGTCCGGGCTGAGCAGCGGTCTTCGCGAGAGTCAGCAGCTACCTGGATGACGCGTGAAGCCCAGCGCATTCGAGCCGTGCTGCCGCCGCAGGCGAACCTGGTTGCACTCGATGAGCGCGGCACGGATCTGACCACCCGGGGTTTTGCCGATCGTCTTCGCCGCTGGCAACTGGATGCGCGGTCGGTCGCCATTCTGATTGGCGGCCCCGACGGACTTGAGCCATCGCTGAAGGAGCAGTCGGCTGAACGCATCCGCCTGTCGAGCCTGACGTTGCCACATCCGCTGGTCAGGGTCATGCTGGCCGAGCAGCTTTATCGTGCCTGGTCGGTCATTGCCGATCACCCCTATCACCGCGATTAGTCGCCTGCATCCCCTGAAGCCTCGAAGATATCGATGCAATCGCAATTCATCTACCTTGCTTCCAAAAGCCCGCGTCGGCAGGAACTGCTGCAACAGCTTGGCATCGAGTTCCATTTGCTGCCCCCATCCGATGCAGTTGCCGCAGAGGCACTCGAAGAACCGCTTGCCGGGGAAGACCCGTCCGTCTACGTCCGGCGCGTGGTCGCTGCCAAGCTCGACGCTGCCCTGCAACGATTGTCTGCTGCAGGGCTACCATCAGCCCCCGTGCTGGCCGCTGATACGACAGTTGCCCTCGGCGGGACGATCCTGGGCAAGCCGGCGAATCCGCAGGAAGCTTGCGGGATGCTGCGCACACTTTCGGGCCGCACCCATCGCGTGTTGACCGCCGTCACGATTGCCAGCCCCACCCAGCGCAAAATCTGCGTCAATGTGTCGCGTGTCACTTTTGCAAGGATGACGCACGGACAGATCGAGGCTTATGTTGCGACTGGCGAGCCCTTCGACAAGGCCGGCGGCTACGGAATCCAGGGACATGCAGCGGCCTATGTGCGCCGAATCGAGGGCAGTTACTCCGGTATCATGGGACTTCCCCTGTACGAGACGACGCGCATGTTGCGGGGTCTGCTCGCGTCGGCCTGATCTCCATGAGCGAAGAAATTCTCGTCAACTTCACCGCGCACGAAACACGGATTGCAGTCGTCGAGCAGGGCGTGGTGCAGGAGCTGCACCTGGAGCGCGTCGCAACGCGCGGGCTGGTCGGTAACATCTATCTGGGTCGCGTCTCGCGCGTGCTGCCGGGCATGCAATCGGCGTTCATCGATATCGGTCTTGAGCGCGCCGCTTTTCTTCATGTTGCTGACCTGTGGCAGTCACGCACCCATGGCAATGGCCAGAACGCTGTGCCGACCCCGATTGAAAAATTGCTGTTCGATGGTCAGCCACTGCTGGTCCAGGTGATCAAGGATCCCATCGGCACCAAAGGCGCGCGGCTCTCGACTCAGATCAGCATCGCCGGGCGTGTACTGGTCTATCTGCCGCAGGATCCGCATATCGGCGTCTCTCAGAAAATCGAGAGTGAAACCGAACGTGCGCAGCTCAAAGCCCGTCTGATGCAGATGCTGCCCGAAGGGGAACGGGCCGGTTACATCATTCGCACCTCAGCTGAAGAGTCGATCGACATCGACTTTGCCGCTGACATCGAATACCTGCGCCGACGCTGGCAGGAAATCCTTGCACTCAGCCGAACAGTGCCCCCACCATCGTTGCTTTACGATGAACTGAGTCTGGCTCAGCGCATCCTGCGCGACATCGCCGGCGAACGCACCAGCGCAATTCTGGTTGATGCCCCACAGGAACATCAGCGCCTGCTCGATTTCTGCGCCACCTATGTGCCGAGAATTGCCGAGCGCCTGCAGTTGTACGTTGGCGAGCGACCATTGTTCGAGATGCATGGCATTGAAGGCGAACTGGATCGCGCCCTGGCGCGCCGCGTCGACCTGAAATCCGGCGGCTACCTGATCGTCGACCAGACCGAGGCTCTGACAACTGTCGATGTGAATACCGGTGGTTTTGTCGGCGGGCGAAATTTCGACGACACGATCTTTCGCACCAATCTGGAAGCGGCTCATGCGATTGCGCGGCAGCTGCGACTGCGCAACCTGGGCGGCATCATCATTGTGGACTTCATTGACATGAGTCTTGATGAGCACCGGGAAGCCGTGCTTCAGGAACTGCGCAAGGCGCTGGCACGCGATCGGACCCGCACGTCAGTCAATGGCTTCACCTCTTTGGGCCTGGTCGAGCTGACCCGCAAACGGACGCGCGAATCGATTGCACATCTTCTATGTGAACCCTGCCCGGCCTGCGCCGGTCGCGGTGAATTAAAAACGCCACGCACCGTCTGCTACGAAATCCTGCGGGAAATTCAGCGCGAAGCCAGTCAGTTCAATCCGCGCGAGTTCCGCATCCTGGCCTCACAGGACGTGGTTGACCTCTTCCTGGAGGAAGAAGCGCAGCCGCTGGCCGCACTGTGCGATGCAATCGGCAGGCAGATATCACTGCAGGTGCAGGCGCAGTACAACCAGGAACAGTACGACATTGTGCTGATGTGACAGCCGCTGCCCTCCGAATGTCGGCGGCCTGATGCCTACCAAAGCATTCAAAGATGCGTGCACTCAGTCGTTCGCGTCTCGAACAGATCAAACCAGAGCCCGATCTACAGATGAGAAAGAGCCTGCCCCTTCGCATGATCGGTGAATCCAGCCGACTGACGAGATGACGGATTTAATCTCGCAAAGACTTGACCATGAGACTCCCTCTTCAAACAAGTAAAATAAACGCAAAATAGAACCTGACTGATTTCGCTTCATCGAAAAAATTCCAAATCAATAACTTACGATTGATACCTTTCATGAAAAAAATATCCGTATATATCATTGCTTACAATGAAGAAGACAAAATAGAAGCCGCCCTTCGCAGTGTTACCTGGGCAGACGAGATCGTCGTCATTGACTCATACAGCACAGACCGAACAGTCGAAATCGCCAAGAAATACACTTCAAACATTGTGCAGCTCACATTCGAGAGTTTTGGAAAACTTAGAAACGACGCCTTGACCCATCTTTCAGGCGAATGGATTTTCAGCCTCGATTCAGATGAAATCTGTACGCCTGCAGCAGCGGAAGAAATTCGTTCCACCATCGAAAGTGCTGACGCTAAAGACGCCTATTTCATCCCGCGAAGAAATTTCTTCATGGGACGTTGGATTAAATACTCCGGATGGTATCCAGATTACCGCCAGCCTCAACTTTTTCGCCGCGGCAAAATGACCTACACCATGGATGCCGTCCATGAAAGCTATGTTTTGAACGGCTCGATAGGTAAACTGACCGAGCCGATCGCGCAAGTGCCATTCAAGGATTTGGAACAGCTGATGTTTAAATCAGCGCGTTATTCATCACTCGGCGTTCAGAGAGTTGCACGTGACAAACCGAACTCTGGTATGGGGACCGCTTTGTTACATGCCAGTGCATCCTTTATCCGTCACTACCTGCTAAGACGCGGATTTCTCGATGGATGGGCAGGCTTTATGATCGCTTTTTCCAACTTTGAAGGAACCTTCTACAAGTATGCGAAGTTCCATGAGTCCAGAAATAGCAAGGATACCAAGCTGGAAATTCCACAGAGTTTGAGAAAATAGCGATTGTTAATGAAAACATTCCCCATCTATGCCGCTTAAGCACGCAATCTCGGCTGACGAAGAGCTTTCTATTTCAAAGCGATCTCTCCGCAACTCAACCGGGAATTGGAAGCCATGAAGAAAGATCGTCACAGTGATATTCAGACCTCGAGGGACAGCCGCACTGCGCCAACGATCTCATTGATTGTCACGACGTACAACAGACCGGTCGCCTTGGATAAAGTTTTCCAAAGCATTTCTAGATTAATTGAATTTCCCGACGAGATTATCATCGCTGACGATGGATCAACCGCTGACACTGCCGATGTCATCGATCAATGGCGCGGTAGATTACCCTGCAGGGTTGATCATGCTTGGCAAGAAGACTGTGGATTCCGTGCAGCGAGAATTCGCAATCTGGCTACAAATCATTCCACGGGCGATTATCTTGTTTATCTTGACGGCGACTGCCTGATCTTCCCGGATTTCATCACACAACATCGTCAGCTTGCCGAATCTGGTTACTTTGTCGCAGGAAATCGCATCTTATTGAGCAAGCAACTCACTGAGAACCTCGAGCTCTCATACGACCCGCCCACTGAATGGTCGCTGACCAGATGGCTCAAAGCACGGTACGCGGGCGACGTAAACCGACTGTCACCATTGATCCGACTTGGAGACCGGTACTGGAGAAAGATCAGGGGATCGCAGTGGCAAGGGGTCCGCACTTGTAATCTAGGCGTCTGGCGAGAGGATCTTTCAGCGGTCAATGGCTTCGACGAGCAATTCATCGGCTGGGGACATGAAGACGCAGATCTTGCGGTCCGATTGATCAAGTACGGAAGTCGCAGGAAAGATGGTCGCTTCGCTGTCCCGGTACTACATCTTTGGCACAAAGAGAACCCTCGAAACCAGGAACGGACCAACTGGGAAAAGTTGAACGAGTCCCTTGCGAACAAAAGCAGCTACCGCGCGCTTCAAGGCCTGAACGAGACGCAACACTAAGCCACGCTACCGGTTTGGCAGCGTCAACTGGATCTGTCCATTCGACTGTCTTCGAGCACTTTGTTGGCAAACAGGCATGCGAGCAGTGAAATAAACGCGTACCCGGACGTGTGATCCAGGAACATCGAGTTCGCAAGACTGCCAATCGCCCAGCACGTAATGAGCCCGAATCCGGCCTGTCTGAGCAAGCCGGAATTCTTTCTCAAATCTAAAACAGCGGCAGTGAAAATTCCAATCAGGGCAGCAACACCAATCAGTCCGTTTTCCACAAGAAAAAATAAATAGTCATTGTGAGGATTGTCGAAAATATCCGAAGCGCCTTGTGTAGATAACATATCCTTCAGCGACGCTAAAAGCCCACCGTTCCCAACCCCAAGAACAAGGGCATCATTTAATCGGATCAATTCCATCGTCACAGTATAAAACCGCAACCTATAACCGATCGAAGTGGTATGGTGATCATTTAAAAACAAGTTCCAATCTGCCACCGCCTTGAGGACACCCGCGTGGAGCGCAGTTCCGGGTATGATGAATGCCAACGCAGAGGCGCTCAGCGCGACCAATACCGCATACCTGATGAACTTGTTATATTGCGCGCCAGAAAAGAAAATAATCGCAAGCAGAATAAAGCATAAAATCTGGCCGGTTCTTCCGGGAACCACATAAAAGATATCAAGCACCGACAATACTGCAGTCAAATACAAAATCATCGAAATACGAAGCGGAAATCTGAAATTTTTCAGCAGCAAAAGAATTCCAAACAAGGCAAGTGCGACGAAGAGATTATGTTCTGTATGGTTCTTGAACGGCGCCCATTCACTGCCTAAAACATTGAACCTCGATAGCTCAAGAAAGTAAGCGACCAAGGAGATCCCCAAGGCCAGCATGACTGCAGAAAGTAAGCCAGCGAGGAACGCATACCGACTTGACCTATATAGAAAAAGAACAAGCAACGGAAAGAATAAGAAAAATTTCAAATGTTTCCTGGAAACTTCCCAGGGATCGTACCCGTTATAGCAGGCAAGAACGCCTCCGAAAAAAAGAACACCCAAGAGGATCAAGAGCGCCTTGACCGTCATCAGCGATGCAATCCGCGCGACCGGGAATTCAAGCCTTCGAACGTTGAAGAGGACCCAAAGCGTGATCAGAAGTGCAAAGACGCTGACTGCCGCTGTTGAAATGGGTACCGAAAAACCCAGGCCGAACGCTAGGACATGGTAAGGCTTCAGCTCGGACAGCGATCTACGCGCGATGTCGATCATTAAGCATCTCCAACTCAACCGAAGTCCATTTAGATTCGAGAGGGATCAGCCTGTCGCGGTCGAAAAAAGGAGCCGGGCGCGAGCCCAGTGTCAGTCGAATAAAATGATGATTAAACACATCCAGGGCGATATGGACTGGCTTGATATCGCCGACGCTGACATGCCTCATTTTACTTCTAAGATACAAATCAAAGTCGGCCCCCTGTTGAGTCTCATCCCAGAGCCCCAGAATCTCAATCGCCCTTCTCGTCATCACCACGGTGTTACCAACAAAGCCTTCAACCGCCATCAGCTTGAATTCTTGAAAGCGGCGGTCACAAAACCCGTCCCAGTCGCCTTTGTACATCAGACTGTGCATCAGCTCTAACGTAATCTGGCTCTTGCCAAGCAGTCGGGCCAAAACCCTAAAGTATCGCCATCTGCGCTTGAGCATGCGTGTCGCTCGAGCAGTCTCGACCTGCTCGATCCCGCAACAGGTAATGACATCAAGGTCATTGAAAAGCATATTCGCCAGCAATCTTTTATCCCAATTCTGGCTGACAATCACATCGTTGTTGATAAAGACAAGGTGATCGCCCATTGCGACACGAATGCCTTGATTCTGACTCACCGGATAGGAGAAGTTTTGATCATTTGTAATTACCCGAGCACCGACATCTTTGAAGAAATTCCCGCTCCCATCCGATGAGTTGTTGTCAATAATAATCAGCTCATATTTATCTCTCGTGCAGGCAGCGAGATGCTTCCAGAAAACCTTATTCATCTCGAGCTGATTATGAACAGCTGTGATAATACTCAACATTTTCCAGGCACCTGCCTATAATTATCCATACTCGACAAATCGTTCCGGTCAGGGCTATTCTCGCGCGAGTACGCGGCGATGACTCGAGTTGCTCGAAAAAATCTCACGAGAAATATTCATCTTGTCCAGCACAT
>JAURMJ010000339.1 GCA_030830765.1 Quisquiliibacterium sp. | reverse complement strand
GTCGATCCAGCGCAACACAACGACTGACCGGGTTTCCGGCTCGATCCAGTTGATCGAACTGCCGGCCCCGATCGCAAACCAGCTCGACTCGGGCACGCCAGGGAACACCCGCTGCCCGATGTTCAGCCAGACCAGGTAACCGTAGAACTGCGCGAGCGCGCAGGGTGTATGCATACGCCGGATCCAGTCGGCCGAGACCACCTGCCGATCACCGACGCGGCCGCCATCAAGCAGCATCTGTGCGATCTTTGCCTGATCAAGGCTGTCGATCGACATGCCACCACCCCAATGCGTGCCGCCGGGCACCGACTGCACGCGATGTCCGTTCAGCTCGATCCAGGAATTGTCGTAGCCGACCCAGCGCCAATCGCTGCTGGCGCCACAGGGGCCTGCAATGGCCTCGGCAAAGACTTCGGGCAACGGCTTTCCGAACAGATGCAGCAGCGCCAGTGACAACTGATTGATGCGCACATCGTTGTATTCCCAGAACTCTCCAGGTGGCTGCAGAGGTCTGGCCTCGCCTTTGACGCCGGCGGCCGGAGTCGGGTCGTAGGAGACCTTTCGATACCGGTCGACCTGCTCAGACACATCGAAACAACTGCCTTCCCATTCGCTGGTCTGTTGAAGCAGATGCGCCCAGGTGACCTTGCCGTTCTGCAGCCCCTCGAAACCAATGCCGCGGACGCGCGCGCCGACCGGCTCGTCGACATCAGGCAGCAGGCCACGGTCATGGGCTACCCCGGCCAGCAGCGCCAGGTAGGTCTTGGCGATGCTGAAGGTCAGATCCTCGCGATCCGGCTCACCCCAGCTGGCCAGCTGGCGCCCCTGCTGCAGGATCACACCGGAACAGGGCCCGCGTGACGAGACGGGACCGAGCAACCGATTCCAGGGCGGCGGGTCCTGGCGGTAGATGCCCCATTTTTCACTGTTGCAATCACGATCCCAGTCGGTTTCATTGGCGATCACAAATTCGACTGCGTCACGCAGCCCGGCCGGGGCATTTGAATCAATCTGAATCATCGGGTCAGAGTGTCCTGTGTCATTGGTCGCATGAACCCGCCAGGGTCCTGTCTGGCGGCGCAGCACACTTTACTTGGGTCGGAGCACTTCGGCACATTCCTGCACCCACTGCGCGGACCGGATTGACCGCCTCGCAGACAAAATAATCCCTTATGGTTTCCCACAACCTGTAGCCGTTGACAGGTTGCAGGAGTACTATCGCGAACCCGGTGGCGCAAGCCGGCGGATTTTGCAGATCTAAAAACGCGGCCCGTGCCCTGTGCCGGCAAACCGCTTCAACGGAGGAAGACTCATGAAACTGACTCTCAAAGGGATCGCCGCCGCGTTGATTGCGTCAGCCGTCTCGGTAGGCGCCGCCCAGGCCCAGGAAATCAAGATTTCGCACCAGTGGAAGGCCAATGTCGACGGCCGTGACCGTGCCGCCCGCCTGTTCATCAAAGAAGTGAACGCGGCCGATCCGAGCATCAAGTTCCGTGTCTATCCGGCCCAATCGCTCGGCATCAAGCCAGTTGCCCAGCTCGACGCGCTGCGCAACGGCACGCTGGAAATGGCAATCTTCCCGATGTCGTACGCCGTGGGCAAGGCGCCCGAGTTCTCAATCGTCATCATGCCGGGAACGATCGCCAACCTCGATCATGCAATGCGGATGAAGGGCACTCCGTTCCACAAGAAGCTGCAGGAGCTGGCCCATGCCAATGGGATCCACATCGTCAGCTGGTGGTGGACGCCGGGTGGATTTGCAGCCAAGGATCGGGAAATCAAGGGACCGGCCTCGGTCGATGGCCTGAAGATCCGCGCAGCTGATCCGACCTTCGAGATCATGCTCAAGGCAGCCGGCGCTTCGGTGGTCAGCATGCCTTCCAGCGAGATCTATCCGTCGCTGCAGTCAGGCGTGCTGAACGCCACGCTGACCTCGGCTGAGACTTTCGTCAGCATGCGTCTTTATGAGCAGACCAAATTTGCGACGGTCGGCGGCAATGACCTCTGGATGCTGCTGCAACCGCTGGTGATGTCCAAGCAGCACTGGGACAAGCTCACGCCTAAGCAGCAGGAAATCTTCCAGAAAGCAGCCGACAAGAGCGATGCATTCTTCGCCGGTCTGCAAAAGGATGCCACCAAGAAGATGGCCGATGCGTATCGCAAGGCTGGCGCCCAGGTTCGCGAGCTGAGCAATGCCGAATTCGCCGACTGGGTGGCTCTGGCCAAGAAAACCTCCTGGCCCGCCTATGAAGCCAAGTCGCCGATGGCCAAGGAACTGCTGACCCTGATCCAACAGGTTAAGTAACCCGTCGGGCTGCAGGCCGACCTGGGAACCCGGGCCGGCCTCACCCGCACCCCGGGTCACTGAACTGCCCGCTGCAACCCATTCGCCCGGATCCGCTGTACGCCGTGTTCAGTGGAGTCCGTGCTCACCTCAGCCGGTTTTCAAATGCAATCTTTCATTCGCCTGATGGATCGTCTGTCGGTCGCGTGTGCGGTCGCAGGTGCTTTGCTGCTGGCCAGTGCCGTCGTGGTGATCACCTGGATGGTGATCTACCGTGAGATGGGCAACTCGACCGACTGGGAAATCGAATACGCGGTATTCGCAATGGTCGGTGCGCTATTCCTGGCGTCGCCCTACACCTTGATGACCAACGGACATGTCGCCGTTGACCTGCTCGGGCACTATCTGCCACCTGAGCATGCCCGCAGGCTCAGTATCGCGACCGGGGTTCTTGGTTTGCTGGTCTGTGCCTACCTCACCTATGCCGGAGCCGAGCTGACGCTGCATGCCTGGCTCAGCGGGGAGACCACCGAGAGTTCATGGGCCCCGGTCAAGTGGCCTCTGTTCCTCTCGATGCCGGTCGGCCTGGGGCTGACTGCCCTGCAGTACCTGGCTGAAATTGCACGCGCTGCGCAGCCGCAGCAATCCGCTTAACGCCCCCGGAGATTCGACGTGACTGAACTGCAGATCGGCCTGCTGATTGTCGTAGTGACGCTGGGCGTACTGTTTTCAGGCCTGCCTATCGCCTGGGGCCTGACGCTGGTCTCAATCGTTTTCCTGGTGATCTTTCAGGGCCCGGCGAGTCTGGCCAACCTGCCTGTGCTGATGATGGACGAGCTGTCCTCGTTTGCACTGCTGACGATCCCGTTGTTCGTGCTGCTGGGGGCTGCCATCGGGGTCTCCGCTGCCGGCAAGGACATCTATGAATCGATGCACCGCTGGCTGGACCGTGTCCCCGGCGGCCTGGTCATCGCGAACATCCTGGCCTGCGGGCTGTTCTCGGCAATCTGCGGCTCAAGCCCGGCAACTGCAGCCGCGATCGGCAAGCCCGGCGTCCCCGAAATGCTCAAGCGCGGCGTACCGGCAGCGCTGGCCACCGGGTCGATCTGCGCCGGCGGCACGCTCGGCATCCTGATTCCGCCATCGATCACCATGATCCTGTATGGACTGGCGACCGAGACCTCGATCGGCCGGCTGTTCCTGGCCGGTGTCATTCCAGGCGCACTGCTGGTTGTGTTCTTCTCGATCTATTCGTGGTTCGCAACAATCCGTCACCAGAAAGGGTTGACGGCTGAACAACTCGACACTCCGCGCTACACACTGTCCGAGAAATTTGAAGGCCTGCGCAGGGTGTCACCCTTCCTGGCGATCGTCGTCGCGATCGCCTATTCGATGTATGGCGGGATTGCCACGCCTTCGGAAGTGGCGGCGATCTCGGCTGCGCTGGCACTGGCGCTGGTGATGGTCGTCTACAAAGCCTGGCGTGTGCAGGATCAGTGGCACATCTTCAGGGAGACGCTGCGCGAATCAACGATGATCCTGATGATCATCGGCGCATCGGCGATCTTTTCCTACATGATGTCGCTGCTGTACGTCACGCAGACTGCCGCTCAAGCCCTGGTGGACATGAATCTGTCGCCGTGGCTGTTGATGCTGGCGATCAACGTATTCCTGCTGGTTGCGGGCTGCTTCCTGCCGCCGGTGGCGATCATCCTGATGGTGATGCCGGTCCTGACGCCGGTACTCGAAGCCAACAACTTCGATCTGATCTGGTTCGCCGTGATCCTGACCATCAATCTGGAGGTCGGCCTGATCACGCCACCGGTTGGACTGAACCTTTACGTGCTCAAGGGCGTCGCCCCGCAGGTGCCCCTGACGACCGTACTGAAGGGCTCACTGCCGTTTGTGATCATCATGATTCTGGAGATCGTGCTGCTGGCGATCTTCCCGGAAATCGCGCTGTGGCTGCCCAATCAGGCCATGGGAGCGGGCTGAGCACACCAGCCCTTGCTCAACCCGGGTTGACCGGTATGCCGCTGCCACGCTTGGAACCTCACGGATAAAGCAGGCAGGTGGTTCAAAGGTGCTTGCATGCCCCGAGGCCATTGGCAACGCCAGCGGTGCCTTGACCGAAAACTCCGGCTTTCGTTCCGGCCGATAACGCGATACCTTCACCTGTCTAACGGTGCTGCCGCCCCGCCAGGGCTGACTGCATCATCACGCTCACGCAATCCATCCAGACAGGTGACTGATCCATGCAAGACAATGCTTCGACCAAGATGCTCGAGGGCAAGGTGATCGTTGTAACCGGTGCCGGCAACGGCATCGGCCGTGATTTCGCACTGGCAATGGCGGCCCAAGGCGCCAGCGTCGTCGTCAACGACCTGGGCACTTCGTCCGCAGGCGAGGGCGCCGACGCCGGTCCGGCCCAGCAGGTGGTCAACGAGATTCTGGCGGCCGGTGGCAAGGCAGTGGCCAATGCCGACAGCGTCGCCGAGTGGCAGTCGGCCAACCGGATCGTCAAGGCTGCGATCGACAATTTCGGGCGCATTGACGGCGTGATCAACAACGCCGGCATTCTTCGCGACCGGATGTTCTTCAAGATGAACCTGGAGGAATGGAGCAAGGTCATCGACGTGCACCTGAATGGCAGCTTTTACATCTCACGGGCTGCGTCGAACTACTTCAAGGACCAGGGCAGCGGTGCCTACATCCATATGACCTCGACGTCGGGGCTGATCGGCAATTTCGGCCAGGCCAACTATTCAGCGGCCAAGCTGGCCCTGGTCGGACTGTCCAAGTCGATCGCGCTGGACATGGCACGCTACAACGTGCGCTCGAACTGCATTGCGCCGTTTGCCTGGAGCCGGATGATCGGCACGATCCCGACCGAGACGCCCGAGGAGAAAGCCCGCGTCGAGCGCATGAAGCGCCTGGAGACCACCAAAATGGCTCCCATCGCCGCTTTCCTGCTGTCAGATGCCGGACAGAACGTCTCCGGCCAGATCTTCGGGGTGCGCGCCAACGAAATCTTCCTGTTCAGCCAGAACCGTCCGGTACGCAGCGTGCATCGCGCCGAAGGCTGGACGCCGCAGACTGTGGCTGAGCATGCGATCCCGTCGCTGCGTGCCGGCTTCACGCCGCTGGAGCGCTCCGGCGATGTCTTCAGCTGGGATCCGATCTGATGGCCATCGATTATCACAAGCTCAAAGCCTGGCCGTTCGGCGAAGTCGAGCAGACCTACACCTGGAAGGACGCAGCGCTGTATGCGTTGGGAGTCGGCTTCGGTCATGACCCGATGGACGAGCAGCAGCTGCGCTTCGTCTATGAGGAGAACATGCGGGCCGTGCCGACGATGGCCGTCGTGCTGGCCGGCCCGGGCTTCTGGGTCAAGGACCCCAATTCGGGCGTCGACTGGGTGCGAGTGCTGCATGGCGAGCAGAGCCTGACACTGCACAAGCCTTTGCCCGTGCAGGGCACGCTGATCGGCCGAACCCGGGTCACATCGATTGTCGACAAGGGGGCCGACAAGGGCGCGATCATCGTTCAGGAACGCACGCTGCATGACAAAGCCAGCGGCGAGTTGCTCGCCACGCTGGAGCAGCTGACCTTCGCGCGTGGCGATGGCGGCTTCTCGCAGGTACCGGGTAACGGCCCAAGCGGTGGCGATCCGTCGCCCCTGGCCAAGCCGGCCGCCCCGGAAGGCACACCGGACATCGTCTGCGATCTGCCCACACTGCCACAGGCCGCGCTGATCTACCGGCTGTGTGCTGACCTGAACCCCCTGCATGCGGACCCAGCCGTGGCTGGCGCCGCGGGCTTCAAGCGCCCGATCCTGCATGGCCTGGCCAGCTACGGCGTGGCCGGACACGCGATCTTGAAGACCTGTTGTGACTACGATCCCTCCCGACTCAAGTCGATCGGTCTGCGCTTCTCCGGTCCGGTTTTCCCGGGCGAGACCTTGCGCACCGAGATCTGGCGCGACGGCCATCGAGTGCAGTTCCGTGCCCGGGTGCTTGAGCGTGATGTGCAGGTACTGTCGCACGGCATCGCCGAGTTGACCTGAACCCCTCGCCCCTGGCGCAGCGACGCACCGATCACCCGGCAAATCAACGTAACAACGAATAGACGCCTCAAGGAAAACTATGCTGGAACGCAGGCTGTTCAACGCGGATCACGAACTGTTCCGTGACACCGTCCGCCGCTTTATTGCCGCAGAGATCACCCCGCACCATGACCATTGGGAAGAGCAGGGCTACGTCGACCGCGAAGCCTGGATCAAAGCCGGACAGGCCGGCCTGCTGTGCCTGACGATGCCCGAGGAATACGGTGGCGCCGGGGCAGACCGCCTTTACAGCGCGATCATGATCGAGGAAGCCGCCCGCGCTGGCGTTTCTGGCCCTGGCTTCACATTGCACTCGGAAATCGTTGCGCCCTATCTGATGCGTTACGGCACCGACGAGCAGAAACAGAAATACCTGCCGAAGCTGGCCTGCGGCGAGATGATCTCGGCCATCGCAATGACCGAGCCAGGCGCAGGCTCTGATCTGCAGTCGATTCGCACGACCGCCAAGCGTGATGGCGATCACTACGTGATCAACGGTTCGAAAACCTACATCACCAATGGCTACAACTGTGACCTGGTCGTCCTGGTTGCCAAGACCAATCCGGCACTCGGCGCCAAGGGCACGAGTCTGATTCTGGTCGAGACCGGCACCGACGGGTTCCGCAAGGGACGCCGCCTCAAGAAGCTGGGCCTGAAGGCGCAGGACACCTCGGAGCTGTTCTTCGACGACGTGCGCGTGCCAGCCTCGAACCTGCTCGGCCGCGAGGGGGAAGGGTTTGCCTACCTGATGCAGGAACTGCCCTGGGAGCGCCTGATCATCGCAATCCGCTCCGTGGCCAACGCCGAAGCTGCCATCGACTGGACGCTTGATTACACGCGCAACCGCAAGGCGTTTGGCAAGACCGTCTTCGACTTCCAGACCACACGCTTCAAGCTGGCTGAGCTGAAAACCGAAGTGCAGGTCGGGAGGGTCTTCGTTGACCGCTGCATCGAAGCAGCCTTAGAGGGCAAGCTGGACTCAACGACCGCCGCGATGGCCAAATCGTGGTGCACCGACATGCAGTGCAAAGTCATTGATGAATGCCTGCAACTGCACGGCGGCAGCGGCTTCATGCTCGAATATCCGATCACACGAGCCTACGCCGATGCGCGGGTTCAGCGGATCTTCGGTGGCACGAACGAGATCATGAAGGAAGTGATCAGCCGTTCGCTCTGAGGAAAAGCGCATCGGCTGCCTGAACAGCGGTCGGCGTCAGGCTGACCCCGTGGAGACGATTGGGGGACCGGCAAGCGCCGCGCCTGTCGATGGTAAGGCGCATGAACCCGACTGTGCTGCTCCAAGTGCAGGGAGCGCAGTTCACACTGCGCTCCCTGACGTCTGCTGGCGGATCAGCTGCGAGGCTGAGCAGCAGATTCAGAAGCACCCGGTTTCTCAGCACCCGGGGCCGCTGAAGGCGCCTAGCGCAGCTTGCGATGCTCT
>JAURMJ010000338.1 GCA_030830765.1 Quisquiliibacterium sp. | reverse complement strand
ACCGCGGGCAGAGCGGCCTGACTTTGCGCCACCCGTGCGCAGGCCGTATCCAGAATGCTGATGGCTTTGTCGGGCAGCTGGCGTGACCGAAGATAGCGGTGCGACAGATGCACTGCATCGCGCACGGCTTCATCGAGAATCTGTACCTGATGATGCTGCTCGAGCTTGCCAACAATACCGCGCAACATGCCCACGGCCACCGTCTCGGATGGCTCATCGACTTTGACCACCTGAAAGCGCCGAGTCAGTGCCGGGTCACGTTCGATGCTTTGTTTGTACTCGGCCCAGGTGGTCGCGGCGATGGTGCGCAGCTCGCCGCGTGCCAGCGCCGGCTTGAGCAGGTTGGCGGCGTCACCGTGCCCGGCGCTGCCGATCAGCTGATGCGCCTCATCCACAAACAAGACCACGGGTTTGACCGAGGCTTTGACTTCGGCAATGACTTGCTGAAGACGATGCTCGAATTCGCCGCGCATGCCGGCACCGGCTTGCAGCAGACCCAGATCGAGTGCGCGGATCACGATGTTTTTCAGAGCCGGCGGTACATCACCGCTGGCGATTTTTTGCGCCAGCCCTTCGACCACGGCGGTCTTGCCGACGCCCGCTTCACCCGTCAGGATGGGATTGTTTTGCCGCCGACGCATCAGCACTTCGGCGATTTGTCGCACTTCACTGTCGCGACCGTAGACAGGATCCAGCAGGCCGCTGGCGGCCTGCGCGGTGAGATCGATGGTGTACTGATCCAGCGCCGGTGTGTTTGAGGCCATCGCTGGTTTGGATGCTGTCTGCGTGGCACGGTTGGCCGGGGCTGATGCCTGTGCGGGCGATGTACCCGCCAATGCAGGCAATTGCGCACGCAGGGTGTCACGCGCAATCTGCAACAGGTTGGGGGCAGATTCCAGCAACAGGCCGCGCATCGTGTCCGATTCCAGCGCTGCCAGCAGCACGCAGCCGGCATTGACTTGCTGCTCGCCGAGCACCATGGAAGCCACTACCCACGATTGTTCCAGCAGCGGCGGCAGATATTCCGAGAGCACGGGCGTGCGCCCGTTGCCGCGCTTTAGCCGATCCAGTGCAGCCTGCAACTGCTCTTGGGTGCGCTCGGGTGAAATGCGAAAGCTGTTGAGCAGCATCGTCAGTTCGCCCGCAGGATCGCGCAGCATTTCCATCAGCAAGTGCTCGGGATCGACGCTGAAATGCGTGTTCTTGGCGCACAGCTCGGCAGCGCGCTCAAGCGCGGCGCGCGTGTCGCCATTGAGGCGAAGAATGAGGGTGCGCAGTTCAGTGCTCATGGCCTGCGCATTCAAATGCAAAGCGCGCAGGCACGGGCGTGCTGCGCTCGCTGGCTTCACCGGAGTCGCCCATCCAGGCATTCCAGCCCAGTCGCGGCGAGGATTGTGCCGACAAGCGGCCGGCCGGCAACGTATCGGCTTGCGGCGTGAGCAAGACTTCCACCCGCAGCGCTGAGGGAATGAAGGCGCGTACCGTGGTTTTGAAATCATCATGGTCGCTGCCACCGGGCAGCAAGTCCATCACCCGGTCTGCGGGCTGATCATCGGCGTGCAAGCGAATGGCAGCCGCCTGATCCCAGATGCGGCGTCCAAGCAAAGCGGTTCGGCCGAGTTGAGGCGATTGCTGCGGATGTCCCAGCTGGGTCAGCTCGTCCTGCTCGAGTCGCTGCCAGCCACCGACGAATTGCTCCCCCTGAAAGCGGATGGCGTAACGATCGGCCAGCAAGGCGCACAGGGCGGACATCGAGCGCGGCGCGCCGGCGATCAGTCCGGCATGACGCAGCCAGGGGGTATGCGTTTGGCGATCGGGATTGCCGACATCTTGGCCGCACAAATAGCCGGTACTGCGCGCCAGGGTGGAGGCCTGCGGCGACGCCCAACCGAGCCCCAGCCGCCGGCGTTTGCGATTGAGATAAAACAGGGACAACAAGCGGTGCTGAATGATGTCCAGAAAATCCGATGTCGCAAAATCCTTGATGGCGTTTCGTTCCAGCAGAAGCTCGGTAAACGCGGTGGGCAGGGGGCCGCCCTCACCGGACAGGGACAGCACCGGTGTGGAGAGCGTAAAGGCTTCGCCAGTCGCTGCGCCGCGCGCAATGTGGCGCACGTCACTGGCTTCGAAGCTGAGCGATACGTGGCTTTTGAGTCGTACTGCCTCAGGACCGCCGCTGGCACCGATTTCTACCCGACCTTCGGCCACACCTTCGCGTTCGAGCAGACTGATGGCCTGAAACAAATCAAAGCCGTGCGGTGCATTGAGCAGGCGCTCGGCAAGCGGTAGCTCGGATGCGTGCGTGTTCATTTACACCAACTCCTCTGCGCCCGCCATCGGCTTCCATTGCACGAGACATTCGTCACCGCGCCAGACGCCCAGTTCGACAAATGAATTAACGGTGGTGTACAGCGCAAAGAAATGTGCCAGCACCGCCGAAAACAGGATCGCCGAAGAACCCACGAAAGCCTCGGGTTCCAGTTCAAGGCGCACCGCCGTGCCACGGCAGTGACCGCGCCAGGCTTCATGTCCGATTTGCCGGGTGACTGGGCGGGACTGCAGATGCGTGATACCGCGAATTTGTTCCAGATCGCGGTTCTGATCGGAGGCAAACAGCGACAGCATTTCGCGCAGCCGATCCCGACCGGTCGCGCCGCTCACCAGCGAGTGATGGTTCAGAGTGAGTAATGAGGCCAGACGCCAGACCGTGTCACTGCCCAGTGGCGGATGACGCTGACGCGAGGGTTCGGTGACGCAGCGAATTTGCAGACCATTGGAGACGCCTTCGCCTTTGATGCGGGTTTGGGTCGTAATTTGCTCGGCCAGACCACGATTGGTACAGAGCGTGCGCGCATAGACAATCGGTGCCGATGGCGCGCTGCGCATATTGCGCTGATCAATGAAGGACAAGTACATGTCCGAGCCGGAGATGTCTTTGCGCAAACTGCGCTCGCGCCGGGAGGCCCAGTACACACCTTCGTGGCGATCGCTGAAATGATCCAGCGATGAAAACTGTGGAATACGCTGCGGCCTGTCCGAGCCCGGATCAGAGGCGGTGACTTGTTCGATCGTGTGAATTTCGGTGAAGGCCTCGCGTGCCCGGTCACCCACCAGCATGTGCTCATGCTGCCGATGATCGATAGGGATCGGCTCGGAAGTGCGAGGGAAGAGATTGACCGCCACCACACAGCCCAGCTTGAAATGTGCGGCAGAGATCTGGCGCAGCTTGCGCGATACACCGCCGATATCGATCCTGAGTGTGCAGCGCTGGCCGCTCAGCCGCTGCGCGCGCAAGCCATGAATATCAAAGAAGTGAAATTTCGCCGGAAATGCAAAGTATTCCTGCAGCAGGCCATAGGCAGGATGCGCGCCGGGCGCTTGCGGCAGCACCGCATGGGCTGCGTCGAAGCCCACGCGCTGGCAGGCGCTGGCAGGCAGCCGACGGGAGCGCGCATCATCGCATTGAATATCGATACCCCGAATGCGCGTCGCCAGACTTTCGTAAAGCGTTGCGACGGTTCCCCAGTCACCGGAGAGATGAATGCGCAAGGTGTCGATGTCAAGCTCGGACAGATCAATCCCGTCCTGTGCCACCACGCTGATCAGGAGACGACCTTCGTCATCAATCTGTGCTTCGTCAATCGACAAGGGCCACAGCGTCAGGTCCCAGGCCGAGCGGAAGCGAACTTCTTCACCGCTATCGGCATCGGCCACGAGTGCGGTGTGACGCGGAATCTGCAAGCCTGCAGTGACCTTGCCCTGAGCCTCATCGAGTGCCATTTGCATGACTACCATGGACGGTATGGGCGCCAGCAGGGAAGGGCAGAGATTTTCGAGCAGCGAGCTGGCGACTTGCGGAAATTCCGCTTCAATGTCGCGCCGCACACGGCCTGACAGAAATGCCACCGACTCGATCAGTCGCTCGGTATGCGGATCTTGTGATTCGGTGCCATGAAAATCAAGTCGCGAGGCGACTTTCGGATAGCGACGAGAAAAATCCTGTCCCTGTTCGCGCAGATACGACAGCTCGCGCATGTAGTAATCGAGCAGTTCATTGTCCGAGGTACGGGTATCCATCAGGCTGCCTCCACCGCAGGATGGACGCCAGCGACCTCGCCGGTGTCAATGCGAAAGTTGATGCGTCTGACGGTGTGCGCTATCCGCAGATTGGCCGCGATCAGATAGCGCGCGACCGTCTTGCCCGGCGCACCGGGCAGGACGGTGACCTCGACCTGCGTGAGCCGGGGTTCGAATACGCTGATGGCACGTTCCAGCGCTGCACTGATCACCGTTTTGTCGCGCTCGCTGAGTGCCGAGCGGGCAAGGGTGTCGGGGATGCCGTAATCCAGTACGGTCAGCGTGGCGTCCTGAAATTCGGACAGCGGAATACGGGAGCGTGAATTGGTCAGGCGCGAGAGCTCGCGCGCGACGGAGGCTTCGAGCCCATCCGCCGAGAGCACCTGGTCGGTTTCATTCGCGGCTGCGGTGAGGCGCTGATCGAGTTTGTCGAACAGCGGGATGGCCCCACCGGGAATCAGGCGCGACATGTGGATTCACCTTGCGGCGGGCCCGCGATCGCGCGTGGCGATCAGGCCGCCACGTTGGTTGACAGATCCCAGCCGAAGGACGTCTTGCCCGGGCTGTTGCCGTCCAGTCCCTGCTGGACATACTCCATGGTGATCTTGGTGAAATTGATCGTGAATTT
>JAURMJ010000337.1 GCA_030830765.1 Quisquiliibacterium sp. | reverse complement strand
TGTTGACCAGCACGTCGATGTGACCGAAGGCTTTTTGTACGGCGGCCACAGCGGCTTCGCAGGACACTTTGTCGGTGACGTCACCGATCAGGCCGAGATGACCCGCCCCAAGCTGCGCGGCGGCTGCGGCCGGGTCGGAGCCCGCCAGATCGATCAGGACGACGCGGGCGCCGTGTTCAGCCATCAGCTTGGCAGTGGCAAATCCCAGGCCCCGGGGGCTGGCACCGCCGGTGATGATGGCGACTTTGTCCTTGAGCAGCATGTCTCGAGTCTCCCGTTGGTATCGAGCGCGTCTATCGGATGCGGTTGCAAATGCACACGGGTTGAACCACGACGCATTTGGCATGAAGGCTCGAATTGTTCGTTCAAGTTCTGTTGATGGCAAGCGATATATCATCAGCTTAAGATGACATTTATTCATGCTAAGCGCATGACCACTGTCCAGATCCATTCGGGCCAATGCCGATCGCGTTGTGTCTTGCCATGATTCAGCATCGCAGTCTCGGGAGTACTGCTCATGTCCGCCTTGCCTCCAGTTGCAAACCTGCTTGCCTTCGAGGCGGTGGCGCGTCGTCGCAGCTTTGCACTGGCAGCTGCCGAACTGCATCTGACTGCTTCGGCCATCAGCCACCAGGTAGCGCGCCTGGAGGCGCAACTGGGCGTACGCCTGTTCGAGCGCAATGCCCATGGCGTGCGGTTGAGCGAGGCTGGGGAACGTTATCTGCTGCGGGTCGGCGGCGCTCTGTCAACCCTGATCAGTGCGACCGATGATGTTCGGCTCGGTGTTGGCAACAGCCTGTACCTTCATAGCGCGCCGAGCATTGCAAGCCTGTGGCTGATGCCGCGTCTAGGTCAGTTTGCGCTGGCTCATCCGCAGATCGCGCTGAATCTTTCGGCCAGCCATGTGGTCAGTGACCTTGGTCTGGGTCAGACTGACATCGATATCCGGTACGGAGTTCCGGACTGGCCGGGACTGGAGGTCGAAGCCCTGTTCGAAGAGCCTGTGCTGCCGCTGGCCAGTGAGGCGTTCATCAGGATGCACCGACTTCGAAAAACCGAGCAATTGCCGAATGTGCCGCTGATCCAGAGCACAGTCAGCGTCGTGCAGTGGTCCGACTGGTTCGCCAGATTTACATCACAGCGTGCGCCGGAGCGCTTTGCACTGCGCTTTGATCGGGCGCAGATGGCGCTGGATGCCGCAACGCAGGGGCTGGGAGTCGCCCTGGAGAGTGCTGTCATCGCCGCCGGACATCTTGCCGACGGAAGATTGCGTCCGGTGTTCGGGGCAAAGCGTGCGGTCAGGGTCCAGGCACACTTTCTGGTCTACCCGGCGCGCCATGCTGCAAGAGCGCCGGTCGCAATCTTCCTGGAATGGTTGCGCGGACAGACCCGGGGTGCGTGATCGGCGTCAGGCCTCAGCGCTCACAGACAAACTTCATCTGAGCTTCGGCCGCACTTTGGACCGGGATGTCCACCCAGTCGCTGGTCGGGATCTCCAGGACAACCTCTCCGGCAGCCATTGGTTGGCTGAAGGCTTTGCCGCCCAGCGAACGGATCTTTCGGCTGCTGCAGTCTGTCTCCAGTTCCGTGCGCAGCGAGATGAATTTCCTCTCGTGCATTTCCTTCAGGTCGGTCAGTTGCGCAAATTTCCTCAGATTTTCCTGGCGGGTGATCGAGGCGTCATCGACGTAATTGGTTGCGCCTGATGTCCAGGCGACTCTGACCCATTTGGCCTGGGCGGGCTGTGCCGCGATCAGCAAGAGGCTGAGCGGCAGGCTTGCAAGAAGCACTCGCTTATTCATGTTTTCAACTCTGATTCCACTGCAGAACGGATTCAAGCGGTAAACGTCGCAGATCTGGCACGGTTGCCTCGGGATGAGGATAGCCGACTGGCATCAACAGCACGGCTTTCTCGTTTTTCCCTCGCCCAAGGATATCGCGCAGAAAGCCCATCGGACTTGGCGTATGCGGCAGCGTGGCCAGTCCCATGTTGTGAATTGCGGTGATGAACAGGCCTGCGGCGATGCTGACACTCTCGTCGACGTAATAGTTCTTGCGGTGACTGCCCTCCGGATTCAGGCCGTACTTTTCTGCAAACAGTACGACCAGCCAGGGCGCATCGGTCATGTGCGTTTTCACATGATCGGTGCCCAGCGGATGCAGGGCCTCGAGCCATTCGTCAGTAGCGCGCTCGCGGTAGAACTTCAGTTCCTCGGTTTCAGCGGCTTCGCGCAATTTCTGCTTGAGCGTCAAGTCATCGATCGCAACAAAACGCCAGGGCTGGCGATGCGCGCCCGACGGCGCTGTGGCTGCGGTCGCGACCGCCAGTTCGATCAGTCGCCGTGGCACGTCCTGCGTCGAAAATCTGCGAACGCTTCGACGCTGCGCCATTTGCGCGTAGAGGGCTTCAGCCTTTGCGAGCATCTGCGCGGGCGTGAGCTGCTCTCGAGCCGGAAGCGGGACAAAACGCGGCGCCGGAAGATGGGCTGTCCGGGCCGCGTATTGCTGATCGAAGTCAGTCATCTGTGAAACTTAGTGAGCGGAGTGAATCAAAACGATCTGATCTGCGATCAGAAGATTTCGAACAGTCCGGCACCGCCCATACCGCCACCGATGCACATCGTTACAACACCGTATTTGGCACCGCGACGCTTGCCTTCGATCAGCAGATGGCCAGCCATCCGGGCACCGGACATGCCATAGGGATGGCCGATCGAGATCGCACCGCCGGAGACATTCAGGTTCTCGTTGGGGATGCCCAGCGTGTCACGGCAGTGCAGCACCTGAACCGCAAAGGCTTCGTTCAGTTCCCAGATGCCGATGTCGTCCATCTTCAGGCCATGGGCGGCCAGCAGCTTGGGTACGGCGAACACCGGCCCGATACCCATCTCGTCGGGGTCGCAGCCAGCGACCATCATGCCGCGATAGGCACCCAGCGGCTGCAGGCCCCGGCGCTCGGCCTCCTTGGCCTCCATCAGCACCATGGCGCTGGCGCCATCGGACAGCTGTGACGCGTTGCCGGCTGTGATGAAGTGTCCCTGGGCGATACGTTGGCCGTCCTTGAACACGGGCTGCAGCTTGGTCAGGTCCTCAAGCTTCGTCGACGGCCGGTTGCCTTCGTCCAGTTCGAGTGTGATCTGCTTGCTGGAGGTCTCGCCCGTCTGCTTGTCGGTCACCAGCATGGTCGTCGTGGTCGGTGCAATTTCGGCTTTGTAACGGCCCTCGGCCTGTGCCGCCGCAGTGCGCTGCTGCGATTGCAGCGCGTAGGCATCCTGCGCTTCGCGGGTGACACCGTAGCGCGCACCGACCACTTCGGCGGTCTCGAGCATCGT
>JAURMJ010000040.1 GCA_030830765.1 Quisquiliibacterium sp. | reverse complement strand
CGCGACCAGAAGCATCTGCCTCAGATCGATCCAATCGAGTAACTGGGCGTCATATCCCTTGACACCTGCTGGCGGTGCATCGCCGATCTCGGCTGACATGGCAGCGATTTGCCTGTCCGCCCGGGCAAGCCCGGCAGCAGAGCGGAATGGGCCGACGTCATCAGCCATGATCGACTGCAGTTGTTCAATCAGCGCGGCGTAGTTCCGACTCGGTTGCCCTTGACGGCTTTCCAGCCATTCGCGCTCCGGACCTTCGCCATGCCAGGCCGATTGCGGCTCAGAGCGTGCGGCTGTCGCATACCCGGCTGCCTGAGCGCCGGCCAGCCGTCCAAAGACGAGCGCTTCTGTAATTGCATTGCCGGACAGTCGATTGGCGCCGTTTGAACCGCCGACTGCCTCGCCCGCTGCGAAAAGACCGGCAACGGCGGTCCGCATGCAAGCATCAACGGCGATGCCACCCATGTGGTAATGGGCAATCGGTGCAACTTCGATGGGTGTTTGGGTCAGGTCAATGCCATTGCGGGCCAGTCGGTCGATGACCGGTCCGAAGGCCTGGCGTAGCGTGGCCTCGTCCAGATGTTGGAATGACAACCAGGCGCCACCGTGCGGTGAACCCCGTCCGGCGGCAACTTCCTTGGTAATCGCATAGGTCGCAAGATCCCGGGTGATCCGGTAACGGCCGTTTTCCGGGGTGCCGTAGTGTTCGGTGAACTCCTGCATCTGTGCGTTGAGCAGTCTGCCGCCAAGCTTGTAGCGGAACGGATCCCACATGATCGGGTCCATGCCGATCAGTCGCGGCGCAAGATGACCGATCGGGAAGAACTGAACAAACTCCATATCGACCAGTTCGGCTCCTGCGCGCAGTGCGAGTGCGTAACCGTCTCCCCCTGAATTGGCCGACCCACTGTTGCGGCGGTAAAGGCGTGTCAGTCCGCCAGTGGCAATAATCACCGCGTCCGCCTGCAAGCTCAGCGTTGTGGCGCTTGGCAGATGAAGCGCCATCGCACCGCGGCATTGTCCGTCCCGGATGACAAGGTCGGTCACCACCACTTCACCGATTCGCTGAATCTGCGGCGTCCGGACCAGTCGGGTTCGCAAGGTGCGGGAGACCGCAGGCCCGGTGTCAAGAAAATCAACGTACACGCAGCGAGCCCGGTCATGCCCGGGGGCATGAACCTGGGCGAACTGATCTTCTTCACGAGCCCAGCCGACACCCCAGTCATCAAGTTGTGCGATGCACTCAATTCCCTGCTCACAGACGAGCCGGGCGAGGTCCGGCTCGCAAAGGCCGCGCCCCGCAGCCAGCGTGTCGGCAAGATGATGTTCCCAGTGATCCGGGCACGCCCCACCCATTGCTGCCGCGACAGTCATCTGGGCCATCACGGTGGATCCGCCCCGACCGATCAGGCTGCGGTCGACCAGCAGCACTTTTGCACCGAGACGCTGAGCCTCAAGCGCCGCGTACATGCCGGCCCCGCCAGCGCCGATGACCAGAACATCAGCTGAAAGATGCCGCTTCAGGCTCATTCGAGAAATCCGAGACCTTGATTTTGCAGATCGCTGATCTGCGTCGCAGAAAACCCCCAGTCAGTCAGTGCGGCACGGCCGAACTGACCTCGTTCGGGGGGCACATTCCGGATGGCGCCTGGTGTGCGAGAAAAGCGTGGGGCTGGACCCGGTTGCTCGATCGGCCCGATTTTCACATGCGTGCCGCGAGCCAGATTGTGGGCATTGGTGCGCGCCTCGGAGAACGTAAGCACCGGTGCAAAGCAGGCGTCCGACCCGTCAAAGATCGCAACCCATTCGTCGCGGGACTTCGACTTGAACACTTCGGTGAATCTGGCGCGAAGGACAGGCCAGCCGGCGCGGTCGTTCTGCTTCGGCAACGGTTCTTCGCTCAGGCCAAGTCGCTCAAGCAGTTCTGCATAGAACTTGGGCTCGATTGAACCGATGGCCACGTGTTTGCCGTCGAGCGTCTCGTAGGTGTCGTACCAGGGCGCGCCTGTGTCCAGGATGTTCTCGCCACGGGTTTCAGTCCAGCGGTCAGCGGCCATCATGCCGAAGAACATGGCCGCCAGAGTTGAAGCACCATCCACCATGGCGGCATCAACGACCTGACCCTTGCCAGAATTCTTTGCTTCAAGAAGCCCGCAGGCGATGCCAAAAGCCAGCAACATGCCGCCGCCACCGAAATCGCCGACCAGGTTCAGAGGCGGGACCGGTGCTTCACCTGCGCGCCCGATCGCATGCAGGGCGCCCGTCAGCGCGATGTAGTTGATGTCATGGCCGGCACGCAGCGCCATCGGACCCTGCTGACCCCAGCCGGTCATGCGGCCGTAGACCAGTCGCGGGTTCACCCCAAGCAGTTTGTCCGGCCCCAGTCCGATCCGTTCCATCACGCCAGGGCGGAAACCCTCGATCAGCGCATCGGCCTTGCTCGCCAGTTCGATCGCTGCGGCGACGCCCTCCGGTGTTTTCAGGTCGAGCGTGACCGAGCGTCTGCCGCGCGACATCACGTCGGTCCAACGGGCGCGCGCGACGCCCAATCCCGGATCCTGCGGACGCTCGACGAGCAGCACATCGGCGCCCATGTCGGAGAGCATCATCCCGCAGAACGGCCCGGGTCCGATTGCCTCGAACTCGAGGACTTTGATTCCAGTCAGTGGTCCCATGATGTCGATGATAGCGCGCTCAAAAACGGGTGAATTGCCGTAGGTCGGAAAGCGGTTCAGCCTGCGGATAATCTGAAACTGTAAGCTGCCGCCGGTGTCAGTCCACGTCAAAGGAGATGCTGATGTTCTACGAATACCGCCAGTACTGGCTGCGCCCCGGCATGCGCGATCGCTGGGTGCAGTTGATGCACGAGCGCATCGTGCCATTCCAGAAGTCGCATGGGATGCAGGTCGTTGGTTGCTTCACGGTGGAGGATGATCCGGATGCGTTTGTCTGGATCCGCCGCTTCGAGTCTGAAGCGCAGCGCGAACAGCAATATGACGCGGTCTACAAGTCCGCCGAATGGACTGAAAAAATCAAGCCCAGCATTGATGAAATGCTGTTGCGCGAGAAGATGAAGGTCACGAGGATCGTACCGACCAGTCAGTACCAGGGAACGTCCAATCTGGACAGCTGATACCCTGTGGGCCTGCAGCTCAGCGGTCGTCTGCCGCTGAGCCTGCAGGTGCAAGGTTCGATTCTCCGAGCCCTGCCTGACCTGACTGAAGATCGATGCAGCCTCAACCCCAGTCTGTCGCTGTGCAGTCGCTCCGATCCTGGCGTGGTGCGCTCCCCTTGGCGCTCGCGCTGATTTTCCTGAACGGCCTGCTCAGTTTCACCTCATGGTGGCCGACGATTGCCGTGCAGCCGGACAGCCGGATCGCGCCGGAATTTGTCGGGCTGGTCCTGGTGCTTTGTATCTGGATGGCACGGTCCGGCCGGGTGCCTGGGCGTGGCCTGACCGTGCTGGCAGCGATCTACGGGCTGCTGATTCTCGGGCGTTATGTCGATGTGGTTGCGCCGACATTGTTTGGGCGTCCGATCAGCCTCTACTGGGATGTGCCGCAACTGCCCCGCTTCATTTGGGTGACTGCAACCGGCTCGCCACCCTGGGCTGTTGTCCTTGTTTCAGTGGCGATTGCGGTGGGGACCTGGTCGGTGATCTGGGGTCTCAGGTATGTGATCCGGATCTTGGGCGAGGCCTTGCTGCCCTGGTCGCGATCGAAGCGGCTGTGGGCTGTCCTGACACCCTTCATCCTGCTGTGCGCAGCCAACTATGCGGGGGTTGTCGCAACCTGGCCCTATGTGTCCAAGCCGGTCATGCCGACTTACTGGCGAGAACTGAAGCTGGTCTGGGATTCGCGCTCCCCGGAGCGCATTGCGCAGCTGTTGCCGGCGCGCACGGTCGTCGACACGGCGCTTGAGCAGCCGCCCGGGCGGGCACTGGCTGCCCTCGGCAGGCGCGATTTGATGCTGATGTTTCTTGAGTCCTTTGGTGCGGTGCTCTATGACGATCCGCAGGTGGCCGCCCGTGTCGGTCCATCCCGCGAGCAGCTGGCCGAGGCGATCAGCGCCAGTGGCCGCCAGGTTGTCAGTGCCTACTACCGATCACCGACGATCGGCGGCGCCAGTGATCTGGCGCACCTGTCTTTGCTATCCGGCATCGACCTGTCGGATCCACGGCGTCATGACCTGCTGATCACCACCGAGCGACCGACCCTGCTGAGCGTCTTCAGACAGGCCGGCTATGAGACCTTCGGCGTCTACCCGTCGGTATTCTGGGACTGGGTCGAACGCGGCTATTACGGATTCGATGTGTATCTCGATGGTCCATCGCTGGGCTACGAGGGGCCGCCATTTGGCTACTGGAAGATCCCGGATCAGTACGCGATGGCCAGGCTGCTTCAGGCCTATCCGGCCACGCCCGCTGCGCGCCCCAGAATGACAATCTTCGCGACGATGGCCACGCATTTTCCGTTCGTGCCAACGCCGCCCTACCAGCCCGACTGGGCCAGAGTGCTGACGAAGAGCCCCTTCGATGAGGCCGCTGTTGCACAGGCCAGTGCGCAGAAGGTCAACTGGCAGGATATGCGACCGGATTACCTGAGCACGGTCAACTACGCGCATACCTGGCTGACTGGATTTTTCTCGCTTCCGGAGGCACGCGACACGGTGTATCTGCTGGTTGGAGATCATCAGCCGACCACCAATGTGGCTGGTGAGGGCGCGCGCTGGGACGTGCCGGTTTATCTCGTTGCCAGGGATTCACAGCTGCTCGAGCGGTTTCGTCGGCTCGGCTTTCGCGATGGGATGCATCCGGATGCAAAGCCGCTGGGTGGTCTGCATGACCTGACCGCGACGCTGCTATCGGCCCTCAGCGACAGTCCGGTATCGAAACATTGAACAGACGGCAAGTGCGGTCATCAGACCGACAACCATCAGCGCGCTGAGATTGGCCGAGCCTTCGAGCCAGAGAACTACAACCGCGGCAGCCAGCAGAATCATCGAAACAAAAAGATCAGGCAGACCCGCCAGTCTGGGCAGTCCGGTTGGCCGAGACGCGGCCGCCAATGCATTGCGTAACGTGATCAGCATGACCGGTGCCATCAGCGCCGGCCAGGCCAGATCGAGGTATCGACCGTCCGTCCCAAGCCACAGTGCATAGACGGTGACTGCGACAAGCCCGAGGGAATCGGTGGCGGCCTGTAGTCGAGTGCCGTTGCTGCGCCGGATTGGCTCGTCCGCCGACATTGCATGGCTGAAATCCCTCAGCACGATCGCCGCCCACAGCGAGGATAGGAGCAGGGTCAGGCAGCGCGACCACCAGGGCCAGGTGCCGGTTGCGGCGAAGCCCAGATCCTGAATCTGGATCAGTGCGAGGATTGCGATCAAGGCCCCGCCCAGTGCTCCGATCATGCGCGCGCCGGGCCGGCCCGAGACAATCAGCAGGCCCAACGCTAAACCTGCGGCGAGTGAGGACGCGAGCATTGTTGCCGAAAATGCCGACGGGATTGGTCCGGCCTGCTGATAGCGCAGACGCCCGTCAGACCGAAACAAGCCCCAGCTGCCCCCGGCCAGTCCTTCCAGGCCGGCTTTCCAGGGTTGATCGAAGGCCTCGACCACATTGATCGGCATCTGCTGCGGCACGGTGCGCGCCTGCAGCTGCCTAAAGAACTGCGTCTGCTCGCCAATCCCTGGCCGGGCGCTGCCCCGCATGCGTCCGGCTGCGGGCCAACCGGTCTCGCCAACGATGACCGGCAGCGGCGCCAGGCGTTCCCGCATCCGGGTCCAGGTGTCGAATAAATGATCGACTGCAGCGTCGATGCCGACTGGAATGTCTTCCCAGTACGGAAGGATGTGGACCAGCGCTTCATCGACCACCGGTGCCAGTGTGTCCGCATGGCGAAGCCAGAACTCCCAGACATCCGCGTAGGAAATCGGAACCGTTGAGCGTGTGCGGGCATTGGCCAGCAGCAGGGCCAGTGCGCCTGCGCGTTGCTCTCCCCGGAGCAGCGTTTCGCTGCCGACGATCACTCGCTCGATCGTTCCAGGGAAGGCAGCCGAGAGTTCGAGGGCGCGCGTAATCTCCAGGGTATTGAGCCGGTCATCTGAGCCGATCCAGGCGCCGATCCAGACCTTGAACCCCAACTGCTTGGCAACTGCCGGGACCTGGTCAAGCCCCTTGGACGTGCCATAGGTACGGACGCAGCCAGTCAGCGCAGCCAACAGTTTCAGATCGCGTTCAATCTGTGCGGGCGTGATCGGCTCTTTATCGCCCCAGGGCGTGCTACCCGGGTGTCTGAACGGGGAATACGACAGGCAACCGAAGCGGTGTTCCGATTTCCGCAACATTGCATCGCCTGCTGCAGAAGCTTGGGAAGCCACCGGATTTGACTGAATCGGATCCGGGCCTGCAGCTGCGTTCGACGACTCCGCTCGTGGTGATGAACCCGACGAGACGGTTGAGAGCGGCCAGACGAGCGCCAGCATCATGCTGGTCAAGAGCACGAACAGGCAGCCTGCAGCGAACAGTCTTTGATGGCGCATGGTCAGCAGCTTGAGAAATGGCGTGACGCACGGACCGGGTCACACCGGGAAGCGTCTTGGCAACGGCGCATCGTAAGCCTCGCGCGGATCTTGCGACGAGCAGATTTCCAGATACTGCAGGTTGTCAGACGCGCGTCAGTCATGGTTGATGGCAGCGTATCATCGGTGATGCACGGACGAATCATGCCTTCTCCTTGACCGGTCTTCCCTTGTTCCACCCACACTTGCGTCCTTTGTTCCTGGCCGGTCCATCCCGGTATTCATGCCGATGAGCGAACCGCGTGATCATGCACGGCGCTGGCTGGTTTCTTTGCTGCTGGCTGCTGTCTGCGCAAGCGGTCAATTTTTGGTCTGGTGGGGCCTGCACCCGCAATACGAAGCACCGTCCGTGCCTGGTCTGGTCAGCGGAATGGCTTTCAATCCGTATTCGCGCTGGCAACGCCCGCCAGACGACCGGCCAAGCGCAGCGACGGGATTGGCCGATGATCTTCGACTGGTTGCCGGTCTGACCCGACGGATTCGTACCTACAGCGCGTTAGAGGCGCCCGAGTTGCCCGCTCTGGCTGAGCGCGCCGGTTTGAAAATCACCCAGGGCGTCTGGCTGGGCGACAACCGGAATGCCAACAGCCAGGAAATCGCCGCCGGCATCGCAATCGCCAGACAACATCCGAATGTCGAGCGCCTGATCGTCGGCAATGAGGTGGTGCTGCAAAGTCGTCTCCCGTTGCAGGAACTGATTGCCGACCTTGAGCGCGTCCGTGCCGCTGTCAGTGTGCCGGTTTCAACCGCCGAGCCCTGGCATGTCTGGCTGGAGCACCCGGAACTGGCCGAGCATGTCGATTTCATTACCGTGCATCTGCTGCCCTACTGGGAACAGGTTCTGCTCGATGACGCAGTCGACTCATTATTCGAGCGATTGCAGCAGGTGCAGGCCCGCTTTCCGGGCAAACCGGTGGTCATTGGCGAAGTCGGCTGGCCCAGCGGCGGCGAGACGCGGGGCGGTGCGGTTGCCACGCCGGCTGCGCAGGCGCAATTTGTGCGCAGTTTCCTGGCCAGCGCACAGCCGCTGGGCCTGGACTTCTATCTGATGGAGGCCTTCGATCAGCCCTGGAAAACCTCCATTGAGGGCCGCGCGGGTCCGCACTGGGGCTGGTTCGATGCCTATCGTCAGCCGAAATTTGCGTTGTCCGGACCAGTCTTGAGCGATGCCTATTGGCCCGGTCGGGCACTGGTGTCCTGTCTGCTCGGGATAGCGTTTACATTGCCCATCCTGCTGCGATTCTCCCACCTGTCAGTTCGCGCACAGCTGGTCTTTGGTGCGGTCGTGCATGTTGTGGCTGGTGGGCTCGTCATGCTGATGGCGCTGCCGATGGTCAACTATCTGCGACCGATTGACATCGCAGTCTGGCTCGGTTTGCTGCCTGCGGTGCTGCTGATGGGGGCGATGCTGATCGCGCAGACTTTTGAGTTCGTCGAACTTTACTGGCCTGGCGGGCTCAGGAACATTGCACCGCTCAGACCTGCGCGCGAGGGTCTGGCCCTCCCGCTGGTCAGCGTCCATCTGGCTTGCTCGAATGAGCCACCGGCGATGGTGCTCGAGTCGCTGCGTCGGCTGTTCGCGCTTGACTGGCCGCAGCTTGAGATCTGCATCGTTGATAACAATACGCGTGATCCTGCGCTCTGGCAGCCGCTGGCCGCCTGGGTCGGCAGCCTGGCTGAGACGCATCCAGAGGCTCAACTGGTACGGGATGAGCAGCACGATCGCTGGTCGCTGACAGTGACGATGCCCGGGCGCCGGGTTGTGTTGTTGCATCTGCCGGTGCTTCCGGGCTTCAAGGCCGGTGCGCTGAACGAAGCCATGGCATTGACCAGTCCGCAGGCAGCCTGGATCGGTGTCATTGATGCCGATTACCAGGTGGCTCCCGACTGGCTGCGGTCTCTGGCCGGATACCTCGAAGATCCCGCGATCTCGCTTGTTCAATGCCCTCAGGCACACCGACAGGTCCGCGAGCGTCCGTTATCGCGGATGATGGATAGCGAGTACTCAGGCTTCTTCCGTTGCGGCATGCATCATCGGCATCAGCGCAACGCGATCATCCAGCACGGCACGATGACTCTGGTGCGAGCTGGCACCTTGCGTGCACTCGGTGGATGGGACGCACAGACGATCTGCGAGGACACCGAACTCGGCCTGCGGATTCTGGCCGCGGGCGGGCAGGCTGTCTATGTCGATCAGGTCTTCGGAACCGGTCTGGTGCCAGCTGATAGTCCGAGCTATTTGAAGCAGCGTTTCCGCTGGGCCTGCGGAGCAATGCAGATTCTGCGCCTGCATCGGCACAAGTTCGGCTGGCGCAGTGCGCTGTCCGTCGGACAGCGCTATCACTTCATCGCCGGCTGGCTTCCCTGGTGGGGCGACACCCTGCATCTGCTGTTCAGTGTCGCGTGTGTCGGTTGGAGTCTTGGCATGCTGGTGGCACCGACGCTGTTTGGACTGCCAGACTGGCACTTGATGGTACCGCTGGCCGGACTTCTGCTTTGCCGACTGCTGACAGGACCCCTGTTGCATGCACGTCGGGTTACGGGCTCATTGCCAGAGATTATCGGGGCAGCGCTTGCCGGTATGGCACTTTCACATCGAATTGCACTTGGCGTGCTGCGCGGGCTGTTCGGCCCCCCTGCGACCTTCGTGATCACGCGTCGACAGGCGACCACGCAAAAGGAATCGGACCAGTCGGATCCGGATCCGCGCGCAGGGTCAGCGCTCAGGCAGCACTTGATTTCGGTCTGGCAAGAGTCCGCCTTACTGGTGCTGCTCGCGACCTGCCTGTCTGCGTTGGCCTGGTCTTGGGGGCATCAGGATATCGACCGTTTTCAGCGCCTCGCCTGGCTCATGATGCTCGCTATGCAGGCAGTGCCCTACATGGCCACATTGCTGCTGTCTGCTGTTTCCTGGGTCGGGGTGCGCAGTGCGTCGACTTCGTCGCGTGCATAGGGTGCAGGGGGCCAGCCGAGCAGGCTCGAAGCCTGAATGCAATGTTCGCGCAGGGTTTGGGGATCGGACGCCGCGATGTTGATCACGCCGTAGCGGTGGCTGTCCAGCCAGCGAGCACGTCGCGCGAACGTTCGGCCGATCCTGGGGTACGCGATCAGTGTTGCCTCGGGAAACCTAGCCCTGAATGCTGCCAGTTGGCCAGCGTCGGGATCGGCGGGCGCCGGTTCTCCGGGGAAACTGCGCCAGACGAGACTGGCCGCTACCTGGCCGACTGGCTCACTGCTGGGAATCCGGTCGACCTCTTCGCCAAGTGCCAGTGAGATCGCCATCCTGTGCGGGTCGAGACCGTCGACGAGGCGGTAAAGATCTCCAAACTGTGATGACAGGCGGGAATTGAACTCGAGGACCCGAACCCTCCCATGCGCATCGACGATGAATTCCATGCTGAAGAATCCGCGCGTGAAGCCAATCGCCTGCAGAAATTTTCGAGCAACCTCCAGCGCCTCGCGATGCAAATCGCGTGAAAGGGCGCTCGGATATTGCCAGCGTCGGAATGCGTCAGTGCCTGGATAGAAGATCGCATCGACGACCCCTAGGGGGTGGACGCCTCGGTGATCGACCCAGCCATCAAGATCGTGCTGGCTACCGCTCAGGGCTTCCTCGAGCAGGAAGGCCTGCGCTGTCCCGGCCGATGGCAGGCGCCGGGCACACAAGCGCTCGAACGGGTTCAGCATGCGTCTCATCATCCAGCGCTCGATCGGGCCGCAGGGCCACAGGCGCTGCACGTCCCAGGCTGAATCCAGCCGATGCGACATGATCGAGAACGTCCCGCGCACCGGCTTGATGTGGCAGGGCAGCGTCCAGTGCTCCGCAGCCTTCACATCGGTCGGATGCACCAGGGAGAAGATTGCGTTGGCTTCGGGAGCTACCTGCTGCAGCACTCGGCGGGCATGATATTTGTGCTGACAGGCAAGTATCGATTCAGGCGATGTGCCCGGCAGCCCCTGACGCTCGGCGACCAGAGCGGCCGTGAGGGCGCCGATGAATTCATGGTGTGACAGCACAGCCTGCCAGCCTTCGGCGCCAGCCCGTGCCGCGACTGACTCAGCAAAGCGATTAAAATCGAAACCAGTCCATTGCCACTGACCTTGGGCAGTCGCCAGATCAAAGCCGATTCGCGCAGTGCTCAGTTCATGATCGAAGCGCTGATGGGCGAGCGCATCGTAATCCTGGTCGAACAGCAGTCCGATCCGGCTGCGGTCATGCTTGACCGCATGCAGAACCGGAGACCTTGGCGTCAAAAGCGAGTTGTCAGCCCGATCCATGATGAAGGCAGCAGGCGGAGCAGATAGGCCTCAAGTGCCTTGTCAAAGCCAAGCAGTACCATCAGTCCAACCAGAAGCAGCACACCGCCCATGATCTGCTGAGCCCGTGTGCCATGGGTCAGCACCCATTGGCGCAGCCGCCCGAGCGAGGCCCGGGACAGATAACCGACCCCGATCAGCGGGATCGCAGCCCCCAGTCCGAACAGCCCGAGCGTCAAGGTGGCCGAGGCGACGCTGCCACTGGCCGCCAGCGTCAGGGTCGAGGCCAGTAAAGGGCCTGAGCAGGGGGTCCAGATGAAGCCAAGCAACATGCCCATGGCCAGGGCCCGCCAAGGCGAGGCCTGGGCCGCTGCATCGGACTGGTCCAGCCGGGATTCAAGCCGCGAAGCCACGTTGGCCAGCGGTGTGATCACGCGGGCGAACAGGTCCTTGGCTTTTGGCACCGCCAGCACCAGACCGAACAGAATCATCATCACCGCAGAGCCTTGTCGCAGCAGATCCGGATCGAAGTTCGACACCGATGCGAGCACCGCGGTCAGCATGCCCAGCAGCGCAAATGCGCTGGCCATCCCGAGGCCCATCAGAACCGGGGCAAAGCGATTGGCCTGCAACGCCGACCCCACCACCAGTGGCAGGATCGGAAAGACGCAAGGGTTGAGCGTGGTCAGCGCGCCTGCGGCAACTGCCAGGCTGAGTGTGGCGCCACTCACAGGCCCTTACTCAACATATTCTTGATTTTCTGAGCGCTGGTTTCTCCGCCCTCACGAGCCACTTCCTTGGAGCCCTTGTAAACGACGAAGACCGACTGCGAGAGCACCTTGAGTTCCCTGCGCAAAGGCTTGTTGCTGTCGTAGTCGACAACCAGCAGCGTCATCGCAGTCAGTGCTGGGTCCGACTTCAGAGTCAGCAGCGCTTTTTCCTGCTCGATGCAGGTGCCACACCAGGTGGCATGGAAATGCAGACTGACCGGCTTGCCGGCTGCCTGCAGCTGGGCAAGCTTGTCGGCGGTGTAGGGCTGGATCTGCAGCGCGTGCGCACTCGTGACAGCAAGGAAAAGAAACACGGACGAGAGCAGGCGGATCATGAGGATTACTCCAGGCTGGCGAATCGGACAGAGTCGTCGGCGCATCACAGAACTTACCCCGAGTGTCTGCACAGACTGGGATTGAAGGTCTGCGCGCTGAGTATATCTGTCTGGCAGTCCGGTTGTGAGTCCCCGATCGGAGCCTGTGGCGCGGATGCGGTTCGATATACTGCAACTCGTGCAGCGCACGCGGGCCTCTAGCTCATGCCTGGTTAGAGCAGCGGACTCATAATCCGTTGGTGCCGGGTTCGACTCCCGGGGGGCCCACCAACCCTGGAGTTGCCTCGCGCCATGAACGACCTCTTGCGCTACAACTGCTTCTGCCAGCTGTCGGACCTTGCCGGAGCAGCCGGACTGCTGACGGACAAGCGCCGCCACCTGCATCGAAATCCCGAGCTTTCCTTTCAGGAAGCCTCGACTGCCGACTGGGTTGCCGGGCAGCTGGAGTCCTGGGGCTACGAGGTGACGCGCGGGGTCGGGGGCCACGGCGTCGTAGGTACGCTGCGCAATGGTTCGGGACGCAGTATTGCCTTGCGTGCCGACATGGACGCGTTGCCGATTCACGAGGAAACGGGCAAACCCTACGCGAGCGTCCGCGCCGGCACGATGCACGCCTGTGGGCATGATGGCCACACGGTGATGCTGCTTGGCGCCGCGCAGCAGGTTGCCGCGACGCGTCAGTTTCAGGGCACCGTGCATCTCGTGTTTCAGCCAGCCGAGGAGGCAGGCATCAATAGTGGCGCGCAGCGGATGATCGAGGATGGTCTGTTCGAGCGTTTTCCCTGTGATGCAATCTTCGGCATGCATAACCATCCTGGCGTTGAACAAGGGGTTTTCATGTTCGGCGCTGGCCCGTTCATGTCAGCCTCGGATCGGGTCGAGATCACGATCACCGGACGCAGCGGTCATGCTGCGCGGCCGCACCTGGCGGTCGATCCTGTCGTCATCCTGGGCAGTCTGATCATGGCATTGCAGACCGTCGTCTCACGTAACATCGATCCAACACAGACCGCGATTGTCACGATCGGAGCCGTCCAGGCGGGGAATGCTGCCAACGTGATTCCGGAGCAGGCGAGCATGGCGCTGAGCGTGCGCTCGTTCAGCCCGCAGGTGCGCGACCGGCTCGAGCAACGAATCGCTGAACTTGCGCATGCCCAGGCCCAGTCATTTGGCGGACAGGCCCAGGTTTCGTATTTTCGCGGAGCGCCGGTGCTGATTAACAGCGAAGCCGAAACGGCGTTTGCCAGCCTGGTTGCGCAGGAACTGGTTGGCGCAGATAAAGTGGTTGCTCCGTTCGGGCCGGTGACCGGAAGCGAGGATTTCGCTTACTACCTGCAGCATAAGCCGGGCTGCTTTCTGCGTCTTGGTAACGGGCTGGACAGTCCGATGCTTCACAATGCCCGGTATGACTTCAACGATGACAACCTCGCTGTTGGCGCAGCCTACTGGACACGGCTGACAGAGCGCTTTCTGACTGAGTCTGCTGAATCCTGAACAAAGATCGGGAAAGAGTTCTCGCAGGACCGGGCTGCACGCGGCTTTGAACTGAAGGACGGGGGTTGCTCGAGGCGCTCAGGACGTTGTGATTTGAAAGAACACGGTCGCTGACCCCGCAAGGATTTTTTCTAAATGACCCAACCTGATGCCGCGGCTTACCTGCCGCTGGATGCCCAATGTTTTCGTTCAACCGCCTTGACCCGTGGCCCCTGGAATCCCGAGCATCAACATGGGGGGCCACCTGTCGCACTGGTCTGTCGGGCCATCGAGCAGGCGGCCGCCGGACATGGCCTTACGCATATCGCACGGATCACAGCGAATCTGTTGCGCCCGGTGCCGATCGGGGATTTGGTCATCGGAGTAGTCACTGAGTACGTCGGCCGGAATGCAGGACATTTCTCGGCCCACTTGATGGCGGGCGACAAGGAGGTTGCCCGTTTCACCGCGCTGGCGCAGCGGGAGTCGGTCGTGGAGTTGGAGCCTGCACCACGTTCCGGTCCATTGCCGCAGCCAGCGTTGTCGCCGGATGCGTCGATCCTGAGCCGCATGCCTTTTGACGATGGCCAGCCCGGTTATGCGCAACTGGTCGAGACCCGTGTGGCAAGCGGAAAACCGTTCGCAGGACCTTGCTCAGTCTGGTTCCGGCTGTGCTTTCCACTGGTGGCAGGCGAGGCTGTGAGTGGATACCAGCGAGTTGCCGTCGCCGCCGATTCGGGCAACGGCATCAGCGCCGCGCTTGATTTCAGTCGTTATGTGTTCGTCAATTCCGATCTGACCATCAACCTGTTGCGTAAACCCGTGGGCGAATTCATCTGTGTCGATGCACGCACCTTTATTGGACCGCAAGGCGGTGGGTTGGCGGAATCGGTGCTCTAT
>JAURMJ010000003.1 GCA_030830765.1 Quisquiliibacterium sp. | reverse complement strand
CTTGAGCGCTCTGATCGGGTTCAGATTGAAGCCGGCAAATGGGCGCGTTCCGAAGCTGGCGGCAAGACGCTCTCGACTTCTTCTGAGCAGGCGCCGGCTGCGTCCCTGGTTCCCCAGACTGCCGATCCGGCCGCGCTGGCCCGCATCCTGACGCCGCTGATCAAGTTTCGCGCCTGTCGTGATGCGCGTCAGGTCACCGGGGACGCGATGGAGGTGCGTGGCGGCTGCGGCTATATCGAGGAATGGAGCGATCCGCGTCTGCTGCGCGATTCGCACCTGGGTTCAATCTGGGAAGGCACGAGCAATATCGTGGCGCTCGATGTGATCCGGGCGATCAAGCGCGAGAACGCACTGCCAGCGCTGCGCGACCATGTACGCGCGCTGCTGGCTCATGGTGAGCCGATGGACGCGGCATTGACCGCGCAGGTCGAGCAGGCCGTCGAGCGCGGCTTCGCCTTGGCGCAGCGCGTCGCGGATGAGGGGCTTGATCATCTGGCCCGTCAGGCAGCTTCGGCGCTGTATCACCTGGTCACGATGGCCGCGCTGCGCTGGGAGGCGCGCCATGCCGGTTTGCCGCAGCGCGCCTTGCTCTCTGAACTGGTGCTGGCCCACCGGCTCGCGCCGCGCGATCCGTTGGATGCGGTTGCCTTTGAAACGGATCCGCGGGCTGACGAATTACTCGCCAAGGCATAGTCCGAGCCTGGAGAGCCGGCTGCGCGGGCGCAGCCTTCACGGACAAACATCCAATTCAAAAAAGTTACTGAAAGTCATGATCAAACGGGTTCCACACTGCAGCCACTGGGGCGCCTACACGCTGCTTGTCGAGGACGGCAGCATCGTCGGCGTTGAGCCTTTTGCCCTTGATCCCGATCCGTCGCCGATCATTCACTCGGTCAAGGAATGGGCCAGTCCGCGTCGCCGGGTGCTCAAGCCGCTGGTCCGCAAAGGCTGGCTCGACAAGCGCGAGAACAGCGACCGCTCCGGGCGTGGCCGTGAGCGCTTCGTTGAAGTCGACTGGGACACCGTCACCGGACTGATCGCCGATGAAATTCGCCGGGTTTCGGCGCAATTTGGCAATGCATCGATCTTCGGTGGCTCCTACGGCTGGACCAACTGCGGACGCTTTCATCACGCGTCCAGCCTGTTGCGCCGGATGCTGAATCTGGTGGGCGGGTATACCGCCCACGTCGACACTTACTCGGTGGCAGCCGGGCCGGTCATTCTTCGGCACACGCTCGGCAATGAAGATGCCTGCAACGGCAAGGCCAGTTCACTGGAAACCATTGCGCAGCACACCGATACGCTGCTGGTGTTCGGTGCGCTGACCCCGCGCACGGCCCAGAGCGAGGCCGGCGGCATCGGCCCGCATCTGGTGCAGTCCTATCTGGACAAGATCACCCGGCGCGGCGCGAAGATCATTCATATTTCACCGTTGCGGGATGATCTCCCCGAGGGGACACCGGCCGACTGGTGGCCGATCCGCCCGAACACCGACACGGCGTTGATGCTTGGTCTGGCCGGTGAGATCGTCAAGGCCGGGCGGCATGACACGGATTTTCTTGCGCGCTGTACCAGTGGCTCGGACAAGTTCCTGGCGTATCTGAAGGGTTCGTCCGATGGCGTTGTCAAGGATGCCGCCTGGGCGGCCCCGATCACCGGGCTTGAGCGTCAGCAGATCGTCGAACTGTCGCGCAGGCTGGTCGATACACGGAGCATGCTGTCGGTCAGCTGGAGCCTGCAGCGTGCGCATCACGGCGAGCATGCATTCTGGGCCGCGCTTGGTCTGGCAGCTGTCCTCGGGCAGATCGGCCTGCCCGGCGGCGGGGTCGGTTATGGCTACGGTTCGCTGGGTGGGGTCGGTGCCCCGATGAACCTGAGCAAGCCGCCGGCGATGTCGCAGCTGAACAAACCGATCGACAGTTTCATTCCGGTGGCCCGCATCACCGACATGCTGCTCAATCCGGGGCAGCCGTTTACCTATCAGGGCGAGACTCGTACTTACCCGGACACGCGGCTTGTTTACTGGACTGGTGGCAATCCCTACCACCATCATCAGGACCTGAACCGGCTGGCGCGAGCCTGGATGCGGCCGGAAACCATCATCGTTCAGGACCCGATGTTCACCGCAACGGCCCGACGGGCAGACATCGTTCTGCCGGCCAGCACCTCGCTGGAGCGCAACGATCTGGCTGGCAACTGGCGATCCAATTACGTGCTGGCCATGCACAAGGCCATTGAACCGCTTGGACAGTCCCGTCCGGATTTCGAGATCTACAAGGCGATTGCCGAGCAGCTCGGTGTGGTCGACGGCTTCACCGAGGGGCGCAGCGAGATGGATTGGATCGCGTATCTGTACAACCAGACGCGTGATGATGCGGCGGCGCGCCACGGCTTCGAGATGCCGGATTTCGAGACCTTCTGGCAGACCGGTCATGCGGTCTGTCCATCCACCGATCAGCACACCTATCTTGCGAAGTACCGCGAAGATCCGCAGCAGCACGCGCTCAAGACCGAGAGCGGCAAGATTGTGCTGGGCAGCCAGACCCTCGACAGGCTTGGCTACGACGACTGTCCGGCCACCCCAACCTGGATGGAACCGGTTGAGTGGCTCGGCAAGGCGGCCAGCCCGCGGCAGCTGCATCTGATTTCGCACCAGCCGGCCGGGCGCCTGCACAGCCAGCTTGAGACCGGGCCAGCCAGTCTGGCGCTCAAGCGAAACGGACGTGAGCAGGCCCGACTGCATCCGGCCGATGCGCAAGCGCTGGGCATTCTTGACGGGCAGACGATTCGCCTCTGGAATGCGCGCGGCGCCTGTCTGGCGACCGCGCAGGTGGCCGACTCGGTGCGTCAGGGCGTGATCGTGCTGCCCACCGGGGCCTGGTTCCTGCCGACCGGTGAGGACGGGCTGGATATTTCAGGCAATCCGAATGTGCTGACCGTCGATATTCCGACTTCGAAGTTCGGTCAGGGATGCGCCGCGCATACCTGTCTGGTCAACGTCGAGCCGTATCAGGGCAGCGCGCCGGATGCGATGCAGGCTTACGACGCTGAGTTGGCTGAGCTGACTGCATAGAGATCAGTCGATCTGGCCGTCCAGATAAAACCACCGGCCATCAAGCCGCTCGAAACGGCTGGTCTCGTGCATCCGGTGTGCTCGTCCGGCCAGCTTGCTGCGCGCCACGAATTCGACCTGTGCATGCGATTCATCGATCTGCTGATGATTGCGGACCTGCAGACCGAGCCATTTCAGCCCAGGCGGATCCGCCTCAAGGTGTGCGGGTCGCGTGGACGGATGCCAGCTGGCAAGAAGATAGTCATGCAGGCCCAGCACAAACGCGCTGTAACGCGAACGCATCAGCGCTTCGGCCGTCGGGGCCTGCAGATGCATGGGCCCCGCGTGATAGCGCCCGCAGCAATCGGCGTAGTTGAGCTGACTGCCGCAGGGGCACAGGTTGGCGTCGTTTTTCATGGACAGCATTGTCCGAGGATTCGGCCTGTGGTGTCACGGGCTTGCTGGACAGGCGGCCGGTCGCTAACCTCAGAGCCGGCGGGCGACTTCGGGCGCTCAAGCTCCACGGATCCGACTTGGTGCAAGGTAACGCGACATCATGCAACTGCAGACGAACAGTGCTCTTTCACGTCAGCAGGCCCTCGCGCAGCTGACTGCACCGGGCCAGCCCTACGAGCTTGAGACGCAGACCATTGCGGGCCGCGCGTTGCGCGTGTTTCGCAACGCACCCGAATCGCTGCGGGCGCTCTATGAGCAGACGGCCAGCGAACTGACTTTTCTTGTGTATGGCGACGAACGGCTGAGTTTTGCGCAGGCCCACGAGCGCGCCGCCCAGATTGCGCATGTGCTGGTTCACGAATACGGCGTTCGCGCCGGCGACCGGGTCGCGATCGCGATGCGCAACTATCCGGAATGGGTGCTTGCGTTCAGCGCGATCACCTCGATCGGCGCCGTCGCCGTCGCGATGAATGCGCTCTGGCAGCCCGAAGAAATGGCGTATGCGTTGCAGGACAGCGAGGCGCTTGTGTTGTTTGCCGACCGCGAGCGCCTCGAACGGCTGGCTGCCTGCGACGGACTGGCCGCGCTGGTGCAATCGACCGGATTACGCGTGCTGGCGGTCCGGATCGATCCGGATGCGGTGATTGCGCCGGCGAGCGTTCCGACATCGGCTCAAGCGCAGACCCCGGCCCAGGCTCCAAGCCAGGCCCGGACCCCAGCCCCAGCCCTCAGCCAGGTCTGGGCTCGACTGGCGCCTTGTGCGCCGCAGGTTCTGAGCAGGCTCGTTCAGTCGCTGGGGTCGGTCCCGATGCCTGCGGCCAGCATGGCGCCGGATGATCCGGTCACCATCTTCTATACCTCGGGCTCGACCGGCCATCCGAAGGGTGTCGTCTCCTCGCACCGAAGCATTCTGACTGCGCTGCTGTCCTGGGAGCTCGACGGGCAATGCGCACTGCTGCTGACCGGGGCCGAGCCACCGCCATCGATCCCGCAGGCCGGGGCCTTGCTGGGCATTCCGCTGTTCCATGTGACGGCTTCGCATGCGGTCTATCTGATGTCGTATCGAGCGCAGCGCAAGCTGGTCAGCCTGTACAAATGGGACCCGGCCCTGGCGGCTGAACTGATCGAGCGTGAACGTCTGACGACTTTTATCGGCCCGGCTGCGGTCACCGGGGATCTGGTTCGTCTGGCCCGCGAGACCGGTCGCGATCTGTCGTCATTGCTGGCTGTCGGCGGCGGTGGCGCGCCGCGCGCGCCCGAACAGGTGCTGGCCATTGACGAAGTCTTTCCAAACGCGCTGCCAGGCACCGGCTGGGGCATGACCGAAACCAATGCAATCGGCACGGGTATCGGCGGCGCCGATTATCTGCACAGGCCGGCCAGTTCGGGCCGCTGCTCAGCCGTCATGGATATCCGCATCTTGGGGGATGACGGTCGCGAGCTGCCGGTCGGTGAGCGCGGCGAGCTGCAGGTCCGCGGCACCGGGATGTTCAGCGGCTACTGGCGCAGGCCCGAGCTCAACGCAACGATCTTCGACGACGGCTGGTTTCGCACCGGCGATGTGGCCTACCTGGATGACGAGGGTTTCCTGTTCATCGTGGATCGCATCAAGGATCTGATCATCCGCGGCGGCGAGAACATCGGCTGCGGCCATGTTGAGGCCGCACTGCTGATGCATCCGCAGGTGCATGAAGCCGCCGTCTATGCGGTGCCCGATGAGCGGCTCGGCGAGGAGGTTGGGGCAACCCTCTATGCCGATGCTGCCCTCGACGCCGATGAGCTGCGTGCTTTTCTGGCTGCGCATCTGGCCGCCTTCGAGATTCCCCGGTATGTTCGGTGCGAAGCCGCGCCCCTGCCGCGGACTGCATCGGGCAAGATCCTGAAGCGCGAATTAAGGGAGCAGGCGGTCTCAAAGATTGTCGGGCGAGATGCCTGAACCGCAGTCATGACCATCATCAACCACCGTCGAGCGTTTCTGTTGACCGGACGACGGGAGCCGCAGGTCGAGAACCTTAAGTTCCGATCGGCCCAAACGAACTGAGCGCCATCAGCGCAATTGCCATGACCGATTCGATGACCAATGCCCGGCCCGATTCCTCGCAAACTCCAACTGATCCGATCCCGGGCTATGACACAGCCGCGGTGCAGGCCTGGATCGAGGCTCATGTGCCCCAGCTGCAGCCGCCGCTGCAATGGACACGCCTGGAAGGCGGCCACTCGAACCTGACCTACCTGCTGCAGGATGCGCAAGGTCGAAAGGCTGTGATCCGCCGCCCGCCGATGGGCGAGCTTCTGCCCAAGGCCCATGACATGGGGCGCGAATGGGCGCTGATCAGTGCGCTTGGGTCCACGCCAGTGCCAGTGCCCCAGGCGCTCGGTTTCTGCGAAGACCCCTCGGTGACCGGCGCG
>JAURMJ010000336.1 GCA_030830765.1 Quisquiliibacterium sp. | reverse complement strand
ATTTCGGGACGCACTGGTCCCGATCCGAGATCAAATTGACCGAGTGCTCGGCAAGATTTATTGGCAAGACGGCATGTCGGAGCCATTCCTGGCACTTCGTCACTCGCTTGAAAACCTAAAGCTCGCTCGCGACTTATCTCATCGTGTCTGATTACCACTCACATCCGGCGCTATCGGCGTCGAAGCTCAAGACAATTATTAGCGGCACACCACGTGACTACTGGGCTAAGCACGTCGACCCAGATCGCAAGCCATTCCTGCCTACGGATGCAATGCGTCAGGGCAGCTTGGTGGATTGCTTGATCACAGAGCCTGCCGAGTACTCCAAGCGATACCTGATCGCGCCTCAGTGCGATCGGCGAACCAAGGAGGGAAAAGCGATCTGGTCCGAGTTCCAGGCCGAAGCGGCTGGTCGGGAGGTGATTACGCGCGATTGGGAGGACAATGCATTGCAGATTGTGGAAGCGCTGATGCGTGATCCCGACGCTGCCCCGCTGCTCAGGGACGGCCAAGGGCAGGATCCGCATTTCTGGCATGACAGCGAAATGGATGTCGACTGCCGGTATAAACCGGACGTGGAGCATCCTGATCGCGGCATCCTTGTGGACCTTAAAAAGGCACGGTCCGCGAGTCCTCGGATGTTTGCAGCGCAGTCGTACTCGCTGGCATACGACTTGCAGATGGCGCATTACAGAGCCGGCTGGATTGATCGCTATGGCGCACCACCAGAGCAGTGCATCCTCATCGCGTATGAGTGGCAGTGGCCGCACAACATCAGCGTCAACGTGCTGTCACCTGATCTGATCGAGGAAGGGCATCGCAGGCGTGAAGAGGCGATCGTTGCAGTGAAGCGCTGCATGGAATCTGACCTATGGCCATCGTGGGGCACGGTTGAGATGGATGTACCGCGTTGGGCGCATGCAGATGATCCTGCGAATGCGACCGATGCTGATGACCTTGAACTGGAGGGCCTCGAATGAATTTTGATGAACTTTATCCCGGCCGTTTTCTGAAGGCTGGGTTGATTCCTAACGGAAAGGCGAATTACACGATTAAGACCGTTGCCAAAGAGCAGATTGAAGGCGAACGCGGCCTTGAGGACAAGGTTGTGATGGGGTTTGAAGAAACCGCATTGCAGCTAGTTCTCCCCAAGGTGAATGCCGTTGCAATTCGCGCAATGTTTGGTAGCGACGTGCAGCAGTGGATCGGCAAGCGCGTGACGCTTTATGCGACAACGGACATCATGCCGTTCCCGAAAAGGCGCAATGAACCGTGCATCCGCGTGTTCGGCAGCCCCGATATTCGCGAACAGGTGGTGTGCGAGTGGCAACCACCAAAACGGCGAAAGCTGGTGCAAACGCTCGTTCCAACTGGTTATTACGTGACAGCGTGGAATGCAATCCAGCAGGCCACACCAGATCAGATGCCAGCGATGCGAAAGCGCGTGGATCAGCTCACGGCAGCGGGCGAGCTAACAGCAGAAGAAGCAGCACAATTGGTTGCTGCAATTGAAGCCAGAGTGTAGTCTGTTTATCGAGTTCGTTTTGTTTTGCGTTATGTCGGAGTTCGAGAAGATTTCTGTCGAAGAGGCGCGCAGCCGGATCGGCCGCCGTAGCAAGACCACCCCATTGCGCGACGAGATTCTCTCGATGCAAGCAGGTGACGCGATCTCCGTTTCGTTCTATAATTCGGAAACGGGCGATGGGTACAAGCCGACCACGATCGCCCAAGTCGTCAGCCAGATGTCGAAAGACGGTGCGCTGCGATATTCGATGCGCAAGAACACAGACGGCGATGGCTGTTATGTGATGTGTATCGCCAAAACCCCTGAGGACGCACTGCGTCCGAAGCGTGGTCGGAAGCCCAAAATCCAGGAGACAGTCTCTTGACATTTACCGCTAGTGGCGCGCTGTTTCAACAGACCGCAGAGCAACTTCAACAGCGTCTTGGTGATCGTTACGATGCATCCAAGAATTACCCGCAGTATGACGGGATTATGAACATCCCGGCTGATCAGGCGTATGCGCTTGCTCAGTATCTGATGAACGGGCAGCCGATTGGTGAACGGCAAGAAATCCCTATTCGGATTTCAGGCTGGAAAAAGCAATCGCAAGCAGGTAAGCCGTATCTGAGCTTGAGCTTCAAGCCTGATTCGCGCGTCCAGCAGGCAGCCCCCGCTCCTGTGGCGCCGCCTGCTCCTGCCCCTGTAGCCGCACCCCCCGCTGTGGTGCAACAGGCTGCGCAACAGGTTGCAACTGCATTTAACGGTGCAGTGTCGACCATCGAGGACGATCTCCCGTTCTGATCAACCTGGGGCAGCTTCGGCTGCCCCTTACTTCCCGAAATTATGGAATTTACCTTCAACAGCAAATCTCTAGAGCGTCAAGTAGCGCTACACGAAATTCATCAGTTATCGGTTGCCGATGCTCGAAAGCTGCATGCAGAGCTGGTGATTGCCGTCCAAGCAATGGACGATAAGGTCAATGAAGCGCAAGTAATGGCGCAAGCATCAGGAATTCCGGCCGATAAGGACTGGATTCATCGCGTCAAGAAGAAGCGCCGCATCTGCGTTGCGTTTGCCACGCAGGTCAAGCAGGTGATGGAGTCTTCTGCTCCCGTACCGCAAGCGCAACCAACCAGCTTTGTGACGGTTTATCAGCAAAGGCTGGACGAACTTCTACTGGAAGAGCTTGGCCAGACCGTGTTTGACGAGATCAAGGCCGAAGCGAGGGATCTTGCGCTTGCAGATCTTCAAGTGCCAGTTCAAGGCGCATGATCTCCCAGACTGCTTGCTGTAGCAGGTCTTGGTACATCACGCATGAGCGATAGAGGCTAGCCTCACGCTCTGTCATCGAACGAGCAGCTAGTTCGTGTTGCAGCTCCTGCTCGGGCGAAATGTTACTTCTAATCCATTCCATTTTTCATCATGCACTGGGTTGAGGAAGACGCTGGCAAGACACAGCACGGGGAAGGAATTAGTCGAGCGCCAGCAGGTGCGAAAACGAAAATGTTCCTATTAACGGTAAAGCAACAAGGTGCAACTCCTATGAAATTCAGCATTCCAGCAGAATCTGCATCAAAGGCCAAGCAATATGCGACAGCGCGCTGGCCGATGGCGCAGGTGGAGGTGGTGAAGTGAGTTGTGTCAGTTTGGTGCATTGCACGCCAGAGGCGGAAAAGCTGATTGTGCGTATGGCGCGGGTGTCGAACCCTGCGAACCAGGGCAACGATGAGACAGCGCCTCGACTCTTGCGTTACCTGATCAAGCACTTCCACTGGAGTCCGTTTGAAAT
>JAURMJ010000335.1 GCA_030830765.1 Quisquiliibacterium sp. | reverse complement strand
TCTCGATCGGATAAGCCAGCGCCACCTCCCAGTCGAGGTTCTCAAACGGCTGCGGCAGATTGAGCTTGCGGCTTGTCACGCGCAGCGCGGGATCGAGATGCAGTTCAGTGGCCTTCGAATCGGGACCGATTACGACACGCCAACGACTTACCCCCGAGACGGAGGACACTCCGCGGACCGAGAAGCGGAGCACCAGGGAACCCTCTGGCTGTCCTGTCACCGGAAAAAGCACCGGATAAGCCACCAGCAACTTGTCGGAGGTCTTCTGATAGATCCCTTGAATCTGTCCATTCATCACTTGCCGGATCCAAGGTTCACCGGCGAAGGACGCACTTGAAGTGCCTTTCCAAGGCGCGACTTCATGACCCATGAAATCGAGCAGCATCACCTCGACGCCTACAACTTGACTGCCATCAGGCACGATGCGGGACAACGAAGTTTTGGCAACCGTGAGCACCGGCTGCAGGAATCGACCAAGACCTGAATCATCAAGCAACGCGCTGGTGATCGCCTCATCTTTGGCCAGCGTGCTACCGATCAGCGCGGCCGTGTCGATCGCCTGCGCGACCTGCGCCGAGATCAGGTCCAGCTGCACATTCACCGCGAGATTTTCCTTTTGCTCCACGATTGCGAGTGTATTTCGGTAGGAAATTGCCGCTGCGATCGTCACCGAGACGAGCATGCAGATCCCGACGATCAAACCAATGCGAAATGCGAAGGTGTCCAGCTTGCGCAAGCGGGACACCATCCTTGGGGACAATCGAGGCATCAGTCGTCTCTACTTTTCAGACATGCGACCAGGGTCAGCGTGACAATCGCTCGATCTCGCCACTGGGCAGGAACTGGCCAATGAACACCTGGGAAGGCGACATCGCCTCATGACGTTTTGAATTAAACGGCTCAGGGTAATTGCCGGTCAGCCCTTCATAGCTGCGCACTTGCTCAAGGGCATCGCGGATCGCCGGGCGCTCCGCGGACCTGGCCAGCGCGATTGCGCGCGCAAGAATATGGGTCAAATCGTAGGCATGCGCAAAACCGACATGCGACGGCAGATCACTGGATGACTTGATGCCAAACAGCTTCCCGGCGCGAGCAAGGACCGAGCGCGCCTTCACGTCGTCGCGCCCTACGAAGGTGAAGGTCTGTACGACAGAAAAATCGACGCGGCCGAGGTCTGCACCGAGCATCTGGACAAAATTGCCGCCGGACACCCCCCAGTGGCTGACCACTGGCAGTTGGTTCTCAGTCTGAAGTCCGGCGATTTCTCGCACGAGGATCGAGCCCTCGACTTCGTTGGCGACCAGCAGCACAGCTTGCGCGCCCGCACGCAGCAATTTGAAGTACGGTGCGAGCATTGACTTGGTACCCCAGTTGTACCACTCGATCTGAACGACCTGCGGTTTGAGACCCGCTTCGCTGTGTCTTTTCACCGAGTTTTCATTCGAACGGCCCCAGCCTGATGTCGGCAGCAACACCCCAACTTTGTCGATACCCCGCGATTTCAGGTGATTCATCATGGCCGGAATGGCCCAGCTATCCCGCAATGAAAGGCGAAAGGTGTGGGTACCAGCAGGATCCGGGCTGATGATCGGATCCGCGGCAGCCCATGGATCGAGCAGGAGCAGCTTCAGCTCCTCAGCGATCTTCGCCTGCTCAAGCGCCACCGGCGAAAACTTGCTGGTGAACACCGCAACCAACTCAGGGTTTTCAGCATGCTTGCGGAAATTAGCCTTGCCGCGGGCAGGCACTGCGCGGTTGTCGGACTGGACAAGCTTCAACTTGCGTCCGCCAAGCAGGCCCCCCGCACTGTTGATCTCGTCGATCGCCGTGAGCATGCCCATCCGGATTGAATCGTCGGAGGTGCTCGATGGGTGCCCGAACTCGGCATCAAGGGCCACCACGATCGGGCGAGCCTGCGGATCCGAAGCTGCCGGCGATGCCGGTGCAGCCAATCCCGAACGGGGCGAGCTCATGAGAACAAGCGCACAGGCTGCGGTCAGCAGGAGAGCGCTCAGCCGGCGCGACAGCGGCGGAATGGGGCGATTGATCATCATGCGCATCTGCCACCTGCAAATTGCCGGGACTGACGGAGCACCTGGGCCACCGGACCCCGCGTTCCGATTAAGCAGCCACGATTAAACGGTTTAGAAAGCTTGAAATAAGACGATACCCCAGCTGAAGTACAGATCAAATCGTCCAGGTCTTCAGAGGCCATCAAGCCGAACCGGTGCCCGCAACTCATAACCCTGACCGCGAACGGTCAAGATCACATCCGGGGATAACCCGACTGCGCCCAGCTTTCGACGCAGATTGGCCATATGGACGTCAAGGCTTCGATCAGTTGGATTCCACTCGCGGGCGAACACCTCGCGGTAGGCTGATGCACGGGACACGATGCCTGGGGTCCGCGCCAGCAGTTCGATCAGACGCGCTTCGTGCGATGTCAGGCGCACGCTGCCCTGTTCTCCGTGAAGCGTGCCGGACAAGGCATCCAGTTGCGCCGTCCCGATCCGGATTGATCGGGACGCTGAGGCGCCGCCCGCAACGATTCCGGAACGGCGCAGCACAGCACGCAGGCGCGCCACGAGTTCTTCCGGAGCATGCGGCTTCAAAAGATAATCATCGGCGCCGACCTCCAGACCGGCAACCCGCGAAGCAACGCCGACCCGCCCGGTCAGCATCAGGATCGGCACTGAACTGATCTTTCGAATTGCGCCGGCGATGCTCATACCATCATCGCCCGGCAGGCCGATATCCAGCACGATCGCAAGACAATGCCCCTGCTCGACATAAGCAAGGATCTCTTGGCGATCCAGAACCCCGAAGGCCTTGAAACCGGCCTGCACCAGAGTTTCAAGAACCTGATCACGGACGATCTCATCATCTTCGACAACGAGAATTGCCTGACCCGAACTGAATTGAGAGGTTATTGTGCTAGACACGCCGACTCCATGCAGAGTTCAACCCGGTGAGACGGCAATCAGGCGGATCCGAATTTCGCCTGATTCTCCGAAATCCAGCTTGTTGCCCATCGCCCGCATCGGGACGGCGATCTGCTGCATGGCAATTGCGCATGGATGATCCCCGGTTCGAAGCATTGGAATCTGAGCACCCGGCTCAAGGACCGGACGAAATTCGAAGGTCAACTCCGGAGTCACTGGATCGATATCCGCCACCGCGGAAAACTCAATCTGCAGCGTCTTGCCGAAACGACGGCGCATCATCACACCGGCACTGACCAGCAGCGCACGCAGCGAATCCCGATCCAGCCATGTCCGCAGACCATGGGGCAATGTGCTGAGCGCTTTTCCATCAACCCCGACTGTCGATTGCAGGGCATTGGCCAGTTCAGCCAGGTCACCTGCGTCGTAGCGGCAGGCGTTGGCTCCCGCATAGGTCTGGGCAAGCGCGGCCAGACCCTGCGACCCCAGAGCAAGCAGCGCCAGACCAGCACTGAGCGCCTCGCCGGTCGCACAGGCACTGTTGACCGCATTGCGTGCACGACCGATGGCCTTGGGCGACGGTTCGTCATCTTCAAGATAGCTGGTCGCCGCGAAGAGCACCGCAAGCACGTTGTTCAGTGCATGCGCGGCACTGCCTGCAAGAGCGGCTATCTCGTCCTGGTTTTCGGGCGAATGGGGATTCAAAGCGAGTGTCCGAGTCACGCGGTTTTATTAATTATTTTCTGTCCAATTAGTTTAAGGCAAAACAACGGCCAACCCTCGGGTTTCAAATAGGGCATGATTATTTGTCCCAGCCCGAAAACTTCCACCCGAGTTCTGCCTTCGATGAATATCCATCCCTTACCGAAGACCCGTGAAGTTTCCCGATTGATCGTGGTCTTCCTGCTGCTGGTTGGCCTTGGCCTTGCCGTTGCAGGTTGCAGCACAGCCCCACCGCCGGGTGTTCAGGTTGTCGATCGGTTCGAGATCTCACGTTACCTGGGGCGCTGGTACGAAATTGCCCGACTCGATCATCGTTTCGAGCGCGGGCTGACCAATGTGAGCGCCGATTACCAGCTGCGCAGCGACGGCGGTATCGCGGTCCTGAATCGAGGATTCGATTCACGCAAGGGTCAATGGAAGGAGGCACTGGGACGCGCTTATGTCACCGGGTCCGAGCAAACAGCTTCGCTGAAGGTCAGTTTCTTCGGACCTTTTTTTGGTGGATATCACGTCATTGCGCTGGACCGGGAACGCTATCGATGGGCCATGGTGGTCGGCCCTGATACAGACTACCTGTGGATTCTTGCGCGGACTCCATCCATTCCGGCCTCGGTGCGCGATCGCCTGCTGGCCCAGGCCACGTCGCTGGGCATCGATGTTTCGAAACTGATCTGGGTCAGCCATGACCCGGTTGCTGAATCCAGGGTCTCGCCAGATCAGAAGCCTTGAACAGCGACGCTCAGTCGGGTTGAAAACGCAAGGCAGACACGTCGAAGAATGACCTGTGAACGCCAGTTACCCGGCAGTCGGCCTGCCGGCAAGCATCCGGGTCGCTGTATAGGTCATCACCATCTCATCGCGCTGATTGAAGACATCAATGCGGGACGTGACGATCGCCCGGTTGTTGCGCGAAGTCGGACGCACTTCGGTGACTTCGACCTGCGCACGGACCGTATCCCCGACGACAACCGGCGCCAGAATCTTCTTGTGCAATTCGAGCATGGCCAGACCGGTCCCCTGGATCATCGACTGCAGCAAAAAGCCTTCGATCATCGCGTAGGTCAGCGCGCCAGGGACCGGGCGACCTGCAATGGCGCCATCCGGGTAGTCAGCCTGCAGGAAGATGGCCTCGAGCATGCCGGTGGTGCCGATGAACGAGACCAGGTCGGCCTCGGTGATCGTGCGCCGGAAAGTGCCAAAGCGCTGACCGACCTGGAGATCCTGCCAATAAAAGCCTTGCCCGAGAACGGGCAGGTCATGGTTTGCTGATCCGGACATCTGGCGCCCCTGGTTCAGTCGTTGACGACGACGATCTTGCCCTTCACACCCCGATTGGCGATCAGCAGGATCGCCTCCTTGGCGTGCTCAAGCGGAAAACGCTCGCTGACCAGCGGTTTGATCCTGCCCTGCACGAACCAGTTCTCGAGCTGGCGCAGATTGGCCTGGTGACCTTCGGGATCATGCTTGGTCGAGTCGCCCCAGTAGACGCCGAGAATCTGGCGCTCTTTAAGCAAGGCCAGGTTCAACGGAATGCGCGGAATGTCACCGGCCGCAAAACCGATCACCAGCAGCTTGCCGCGCCACTTGATGGCGCGCAGCGCCTGTTCGGTATAACTGCCGCCGACCGGGTCATAAACGACATCAGCCCCCTTGCCGTCGGTCAGCTCGTTGATCCGGTCCTTCAGATTCTCGGTTGAATAATTGATCGTATCGTCGGCACCGACCTGACGGCAGACTGCCAATTTCTCCTCGGATGAAGCGGCCGCGATCACACGTGCCCCCATCGCCTTGCCGATCTCGATGGCCGACACACCGACCCCACCGGCTGCGCCCAGCACGACCAGCGTCTCGCCGGGCTGCATGTCGGCAACGTCCTTGAGTGCATGCAGCGAGGTGCAATAGGTCAGCATCAGTGCTGCGCCGGTATCAAAATCCATCCCCTGCGGAAGCGGCAAAGTGCGACTGGCCTGAGCCAGACATTCCTGGGCAAAGCCGCCGGTGCTGACCAGGGCCATCACGCGGTCACCCACCGCAAAACCGGTCACGCCTTCACCCAGCCCGATCACAATGCCCGAGATTTCTCCGCCGGCTGAGAACGGAAACGGGGGTTTGACCTGGTATTTACCCTGCACCATCAGTGCATCCGGGAAATTGACGCCGGCCGACTTGACCTGAACCAGCAACTGGCCGGGTCCAGGCTTGGGGCTGGGAACATCCTTCAACTGCTGGTTCTCGATCGGGCCGAAGGCCTCGCAGATCAGTGCTTTCATGCTTTTTTCCTTGTTCGGTTTGTCAGGATTATTCCTGGGTACGCTGGTAGAGCTTTTGCATACCGCCCAGCCAGCGGTCATAGTTGGCCGTCTTGTTGCGCAGGTACTCGAGCACCTCCGGATGCGGCAGGATCAGGAATTCCTCGCGCGCCATCGTCGCGACGATCTCGTCGGCCACGGCTTCGGCACTCAGGATGCCATCGCCGCCCGCAGATCCGCCGTCACCGGCCGGCACCATGCCAGTGCGCACTGCCTGCGGACACAGGCAGGACACCTTCAGGCCACGTCGGCCGTAGGCAATGGACAACCATTCAGCCACGGCGACCGCGGCATGCTTGGTCACGCCATACGGCGCCGATTCGACGATGTTCAACAGGCCCGCTGCCGAAGCGGTGATCAGAAAGTATCCGCCGCCCCGCGCCAGCATCGGTTCGACCACGGCACGCGCGGCCCAGACGTGCGCCATGCCATGCACCTTCCACATCGCATCCCACAGTTCATCACTGGCCTCGGGACCCCCGGGACCTAGAATGCCGGCATTGGAAAAATAGACATCAACACGACCGTACTTCTCCTCGGCGCGGGCGACCAGGTTCCGGATGTCTTCCTCGCGTGTGACATCGCACCGGACGGCCAGCCCCGACACAGCCTGGGCCACCGGTGCCAGCCCCTCCTCGATCAGGTCTGCAACGACAACCCCCGCCGCACCCTGTGCCGCAAACTTCAGCGCGGTTGCCCGCCCGATGCCGCTTGCGGCCCCCGTGATGACAGCCACCCTGCCTCTGACGTCCACGTTCCCTCCGTTGATTCATCGCGATTGAGCGACCGACATCATAATCCGCAGCTTGCACCCATGAATCAGCCAAGGACCACCGAGTGAACGCATCAGCAAATTCGAAGGCGATCACAGCCATTTTGCTGGGCGTTGTCATTGTCACGATGGACATCTCGCTGACAAGCACCGCACTGCCCTCGATCGCAGCCGCTCTGGAGGTCAGTGCGGCCAGTGCAATCTCGATCGTCAACATCTACTACGTGGCCGTGGTGGCCTCGTTGCTGCCGCTGGCGGCGCTCGGAGAGATCCACGGACACCGACGCATCTTTCTGATCGGGCTGGCCGTGTTCGCCCTCGGATCGCTGATCTGCGGGCTGTCCGGATCGCTGCCGATGCTCAAGGCAGGGCGCGCAGTGCTGGGCATCGGCACCGCCGCCGTCTCAGCGACGACGCCCGCCCTGATCCGCAGTGCCTACCCGCCGCAACGGCTCGGCCGGGGGCTGGGTCTGTACGCGATGATTGTCGGCATTGCCTTCTCGATCGGTCCGACACTCGCCTCAAGCGTCCTGACATTCACCGGCTGGAACTGGCTGTTCCTGCCCAACGTCCCCCTGGCGCTGCTCGCATTCACGCTGGCCACCAAGGGACTGAATCACGGGACACGAAGCAACCGATCGTTCGATACGGCCTCTGCGCTGCTGTGCGGGGTTTTCTTTGCGGCTTTGCTGTCCTGCATTTCCGCCTTTGCACATCAGGCCTGGAGCAGCGTCGCGCTTACCCTGACCATCTGCAGCCTGAGCGGGATCGGACTGATTCGTCGGGAACTGCACAAACCGGCGCCGATCTTCGCGTTCGATCTTTTCCGGATCCCGGTGTTTTCACTTTCATCGGCCACCGCGATCTGCTCGTTCGCCGTGCAGGGACTGGCTTTTGTGGCGCTGCCCTTCCTGCTGCAGACCCGGCTGGGCTATGACCAGTCGAATGCGGGTTTTGTCATCACACCGTGGCCGGTGACCCTGGCAATCATGGCCGTCGTTGCGCCCAGACTCGAACTGCGCATCCCTGCTGCGATTCTGGGGTGTATCGGCCTTGTCACGCTCGCCGTCGGATTGGCATCGATCACGACACTTTCAAGCGATTCATCCATTCTGGATATCGGGTTGCGGCTTGTTGTCTGCGGCATCGGCTTCGGGCTTTTTCAGGCGCCAAATATGACCGTACTGATGAGCAGTGCGCCAAGCGAGCGCAGCGGCGGCGCCTCTGGGATTCTGGCCACTTCGCGTCTGCTGGGACAGGCCATCGGCGCGGCCATCGTCGCATTTTCCATTGCGGCATGGCCCGATGACGGGATCCTGATTGCAGTCTGGATCGGGGTGATGACTGCGATGGGCGGCAGTGCGCTCAGCCTGCTGCGCATCGCTCCGTTCATCAGGCGTGCCGGTACGCCCCGAAACTGAATCCGTTAAACCGCTAGACTCTCGCCTTTTGCGCCGGGCGGCCAAACGTGCTCCTGCCAGACAGTTCCAGAAATCGCCTGATCGGCATCGGCATCATCTCGTGCGCATACTTTTGCTTCGCGGTGCTTGATGCATCGGCAAAGTGGCTGGTCCAGACACTACCGGTCACCGAAGTGGTGTGGCTGCGATTCACGATCCATGTCCTGCTGATGATGGTGCTGATGATGCGCACCGGCGAGTTGAAACCACAACGCATCAAGGCACCCAAACTGCAGCTTTTGCGCGCAGTGATGCTCTCGACAATGACCGGCCTGAATTTCTGGGCACTGCAATACCTGCAACTGGCTGAGACAGGATCGATCCAGTTCGCGGTGCCGATTCTGGTTGCCCTGTTCGCGGCCTGGCTGCTCGGAGAGCGGCTTGATGCCGGACGCTGGATCGCGGTGCTGGTCGGATTCTGTGGCGTGCTGGTCATTCTGCGGCCGGGCACGCAGGGTTTTCATCCGGCCCTGCTGCTGTCGGTGACGAACGCGGTTCTTTATGCGCTGTTCAATCTGATCACACGGAAACTGGCAGCCAGTGATCCACCGGCGATCACCAATCTGCTCTCGGCCTTCGGTGCGGTGGTGATGATGGCGCCCTTTGCGTTGATGAACTGGGAGACTCCGCCAAGCCTTCAGCACTGGGCGGTCCTCCTGCTGGCCGGATGCTCGGGCGGCATCGGGCATCTGTGCCTGGCCCATGCTCACCGATTCGCGCCGGCCTCCACGCTGGCGCCATTTCTCTACCAGCAGATCCTGTTCATGTCACTGCTCGGCTTCCTGGTGTTCGGCGATGTGCCCAGCAGTGCAGTCCTGAGCGGTGCGGCGATTGTGGTGGTCAGTGGCCTGTATCTGCTCTGGCGGGAGCGTCGCAGTGCTTTGGGATGAACAGCGGGCGCAGTAAGGCCCCGTACCCAGGTACAGACACGAATCACAAGCGCAGGCCCCCGCAGGCGCAGGACTCGCGTTCTGAATGCAACGGTTTCCGCGGGTCGGGACCACGGGCCGCCGCCCTTCGCTGAGCCGGCTAACATGCGCGAAACTGCCGACGATCGCCAATCACTGGCGACCCCGGGATCCTGACCAACCCCAATCACTGATTCGGAGCGCGACATGCCTCAGCTGACCGGCCGCAGCGCCTTCATGCAACTTCTCGTCGACGAGGGCATCACGCACTTGTTTGGCAATCCCGGCACGACCGAACTGCCGTTGATGGAAGTGTTGCCGGACTTCCCCGAACTGAACTTTGTGCTCGGCCTGCAGGAATCGGTGGTGGTTGGCATGGCCGACGGCTATGCGCGCGCCAGCGGCAAACTAACCGCAGCCAACGTACACGTCGCCCCGGGCCTGGGCAACGCGATGGGGGCGCTGTTCAACGCGAAGTTCTCGAATTCGCCGCTGATCCTGACGGCGGGCCAGCAGGAACAGGGGCATGGACTGCTCGAACCGCTGCTCTATGACTCATTGGTTCCAATGGCTCAGCCCCTGGTGAAATGGGCGGTCGAACCGACTCGGGCTGAAGATCTGCCCAGAATTCTGCGCCGCGCGGCCAAGGTGGCCTTGACGCCGCCGATGGGCCCGGTCTTCATCAGCCTGCCAGGCGATGTGCTGGATGCCCAGGCTGAGCTTGACCTTGGCAGACCGGTGCGGGTGCTGTCGGACAATCGCCCATCAGACGCCACGCTGGCACAACTTGCCGACATGCTGAAGACGGCCCGCGCGCCGGTGATCATTGCCGGCCAGGAACTGGCGACCCGCGATGCCTTCGCGCAGGCCTGCGAACTGGCGGACCTGCTGGGAGCCGCGGTCTATGCGTCGCCGATTCCTTACAGCGCCCAGTTTCCGACCGGCCATCCGGCATTCATGGGTTCACTGACCCGCAGCCAGAAGCAGGTGCGTGACACACTGGCTCCATACGACCTGCTGATCTGTCTCGGGGCGGACCTGCTGCGCATGTCGGTCTACAGTCCGATCGAACCGCTACCCGAAGGCCTGCCGGTTGTGCATATCAGCGAGCGGCCTTGGGAACTGGGCAAAAACTACCGGACCGACCTCGCGGTCCAGGCCAATGTGCGCGAAACGCTGGATGCCTTGCTGCCGATGCTGCGCGCACGCCGCGATGCCGAATCGGCCGGCGCGGCCGTGGCAAGACTGGCCGAACTGGCGCCCCATAACTGGGCCGCCCAGCGCGAAAAATCGATCGCAACCGCGATGCTCAACGCAAGCCGGGCACCGATCGATCCCAGGCTGCTGATGATGCACATCAGCAATGAACTTCCTGCGCAGGGTGTGGTCGTCGAAGAGGCCTTGACCTCCTCGAACTCTCTGCCCGGATTTCTGAACCTGAAGGATCGCCAGGGCTTCTACGGATTGGCCAGTGGTGGCCTGGGCTTCGGCGTACCGGGCGCAGTCGGTGTCGCCATCGCCTTGCCCGGGCGGCGGGTGACTGCGGTGATTGGCGATGGCAGCGCAATGTACGGTATTCAGGCGCTCTGGACTGCGGCTCACATGAAGCTGCCGATCACTTATGTGATCCCGAACAATCGCAGCTATCGAATCCTCAAGGAGCGCCTGGTCTCGATGCGCTCGACTGACAAGTTCATCGGCATGGACATGCGCGACCCGGCGATCGACTATGCCGGTATGGCCCGCTCGATGGGCGTGCCTGCGCGCTGTGTTACCGATCCAGCGGACATCGTGCCGGCGCTGCGCGAGGCGAATGGTCGCAACGGTCCGAGTCTGATCGAAGTCATCGTGGACGACGGATTCGGGGGGTAAAGGCAGCAGCCCCGATCAATCAGGAAACGGGTTGCTCCAGCGTCGGTGCGCGGTCTCTGAGTGTCAGGCGGCGCATGTCACGCTTGAAACGATGATCATCGAACGGACGGGCGCGATGCATCGTGCAGCGGTTGTCCCAGATCACGAGGTCATCAACCTGCCAGCGATGCGAGTAAACAAACTCGCGCTGCGTTGCGTGCTCAGTCAGATCACGGATCAGGCACAGCGCTTCAGGTCGCGGCCAGCCATGGATCGTGCCGATGTGCGAGGACAGATAGATCGACTTGCGCCCGGACCCTTGATGACGCCGCACCAGACGCTGCGGCACCGGGGCAAAGTTGATGCGCTCCTGCTCGGTGAAGGCCTCAAAGCCCAGCAGGGCTCGGGAATAGATCAGCGAATGGTCACAGACCAGCGGCTCGATTTTCCTCTGCATGGCCTCGGGCAGCGCATCCCAGGCTGCCCGCATATCGGCAAATTCGGTCTCGCCGCCCTCAGGGGGCACCAAGCGTGCGTGCAGCATTGAATACTTGGCCGGCGTCGCCTTGAAACTGCTGTCGCTGTGCCACAGCCGATTGCCAAGGTTGAACATGCGTCGCCGATCGTCTGCAGCCAGAATCGATCCATCCACTTCCAGATTGGAGATGTCGACCATCTCGCGATGCTTGAGCCGATTCAGGTGCGCATCGACCACCGCCGGCGTGTCTTCAAGCGGCCCCAGTCCCATGGCGAAAGCCAACTGCTGATCATCGTCGATCTGCTGGTCACGGATGACCAGCACGGCGTACTGGTCCATGGCTGCGTCAATGGCCTCCAGCAGATCACGACTGGACGGGTTGCGCAGATCAACACCGCTCATTTCGGCGGCAAACACCGGATGTAACGGACGTAGCTCAATCATGGCATCTCCTATCGATCGAGAAGCGGCGACGTTCGGCCAGTACCTCGTCGCGCACCCAGCAGGTTTCTGAATGGTCATTGACCAGACCCATCGCCTGCATGAATGCATAAACCGTGGTCGGTCCAACAAAACTCCAGCCGCGCCGTTTAAGGTCTCGCGACAAAGCCACCGATTGCGGACTTGTGGTCATGGCCTGCAGCACCTGCTGCGTGAGCCGGGACGGGCGCTGCGAAGCATCGGGCTCGAATGACCAGAAGTAGGCGGCGAGCGACCCGAATTGACGGCTCAATTCAATCGCCTTGCTGGCGTTATTGATCGTCGATTCAATCTTTCCGCGATGCCGCACGATGCCGACGTCCGCGAGCAGTCGCTGGACATCCGCTTCGCCGTAAAGGGCGATTTTTTCAAAATCGAAGCCGTCGAAAGCCCTGCGGAAATTTTCGCGTTTGTTCAGAATCGTCAGCCAGGACAACCCCGCCTGAAACCCCTCGAGGCAGATCTTTTCAAACAGTCGGCGATCGTCCGAAACGGGTCGCCCCCACTCGCTGTCGTGATACTCGACATACAACCTGGACGAAGGCGTTGCCCAAGTGCATCTGCATCTGCCGTCTTCGTATTCCAAGGCTTTCCCCATTCATCAGACACGCCAACCTGCCGACCCTGATTCTGCCGCCAGAAGGCACTGATCGGACAGCATCGGGCGGGCAGCGCTGAGTTATTCTGTTTGAATTAACCGCCTAATTTTCCGATGCTCGAAACCATCCTGCCAGCCGGTTTATCCGCCCATGGACTGGCAATGCTCCTGTTCACGCTCGTCGTGTTCATCGTCTTCGTGCGCGATCGAATGCCGATCGCAACCGTATGCCTTAGTGTGCTGGTCATCCTGCCGCTGTTTTTCCTGGTGTTCCCTTACCGGATCGACGGCCAGCCGATGGATCCGTTTGGGCTGTTCTACGGATTCAGCCATCCGGCGCTGCTGGCAATCTGCGGGCTGATGATCCTTGGCCATGCCCTGGTGCTGACTGGATCGCTTGAACCGGCGGCCCGCAGACTCTCGTCCCTGATGACGCGACAACCCGGCATCGCGCTGCTGGCGGTCCTTCTTGGGGCATCCATGGTCAGCGGATTCGTCAACGACACGCCGGTTGTCGTGCTTCTGATTCCACTCTTGATCGCAGCGATGCGTCGTGCCAAGGCATCACCGGCCGCCGTGCTGATGCCGATGAACTATGCAGTGCTGATTGGCGGCATGGCCACCACAATCGGGACATCCACCAACCTGATCGTCGTCTCCATGGCGCAGCAGCTCGGCGTGCCCGCGTTCGGCATGCTCGACTTCTATCCGATGGTCGCCATAGCGGCCGTGCCGGCGCTGATCTATCTGTGGCTCGTCGCACCCAGATTACTGCGCAACGTGGAACCGCCGTCCGAACCCTACAGTGAACAAGTGTTCGATGCCGACCTGCATGTCGAACCGGACAGCTGGATGGAAGGCAGGCAGTTCCGCGAGGTCCTGGAGGCCACCGAGGGGCGGATGCGGGTGCGTGATGTGCGCAATGCCCGTGGGATTTCGCGGCCGAGACTGCCAACGATGAAGCTGATCGCGGGCGACCGGCTGATGATCCAGGACACTGCAGAAAACCTCAAGGAATTCGAGACGGTCCTGAAGACCAAGCTGCACGGGGTCGAGCTCGAATCCGAGGAAGATAAGACACCCGACCAACAGACTCAGAATACGCAGCCTGAGCAGCCCTTTGTACCGCCCGAACCGTCCGAGCGGACGGGCCATGCCGAGACAGCGAAGTCGCCTGCATCCAGCGCCGTCGGTGGTGGTGGTGGTGCACCGCGTCAGGGTGCACAGAACCGCGAAGAGCATGACGACACTGAGTCTGCCGAGGAAGTCCGCAAGACGCGTGATGAAGAGGCGCATCCGGACACCATCGTTGCGCAGTTTGTGATCACGCCCGAATCGCCGCTTGAAGGTCGTACGGTGAAACGACAGCGACTGGCCGAGCATTACAAACTCGTAGTCGTGGGATTACGCCCTGTTCGCACCGGCCAGGGCTGGTCGCGACACGAGATTGCCGATCGCGTGATCGGTGCCGGAGACATCCTGCTGGTGCAGGGTTCCGAGGAGCAGTTGCTGGCCGCTCAGAACGACGGGATCGGGCTGCTGCTGGATTCAAGGCATGTGGTTCCGCGTCAGGAAAAATCGATCATTGCACTGGTGACGATGGCTTGCGTCGTCCTGCTGGCAGCCACGAAAACCCTGCCGATCTCTCTGGCGGCGCTTGGCGGCATTCTGGTGCTGCTGGCGACCCGCAGTCTGAGCTGGCAGGATGTCGGAAATTCACTGTCCACCAAGGTGATCATGCTGGTCGCTGCCAGTCTGGCGCTGGGCAGCGCACTGTCCGAAACCGGAGGCACGGCTTTCCTGGCCAACCAGCTGGTCACATTGGCCGGCGCGATCGAGCCCCGTTATCTGCTCGCCCTGCTGATGCTGCTGATGGGCCTGTTCACAAACTTTGTCTCAAACAATGCTGCGGCCGCAATCGGAACACCCCTTGGCATTGAAATGGCCCGCGCACTGGGTGTGCCGGCAGAGCCCTATGTGCTGGCCGTGCTGTTCGGCTGCAACCTGTGCTACCTGACCCCGATGGGTTACCAGACAAACCTTCTTGTCATGAACGCGGCCGGCTATCGATTCTCGGATTTCGTCAAAGTCGGCACCCCACTCTTTGTGATCATGTGGATCGGACTGTGCCTGCTGCTGGTGCGCGGCTACGGGCTTTGATAGCGGAT
>JAURMJ010000334.1 GCA_030830765.1 Quisquiliibacterium sp. | reverse complement strand
GCCTGCACAAGTTGCCCGCCTGGCGCATGACGCGAGCCGGCGATGCGTTGCTGCTCAAACTCCTCGCGCGTCCGGACATCAAGCAGGTACAGCGTGCGGCACGCTTGCTGTTGCCAGTTGCGGACCTGGGCGCCTGACACGAAGCGCACCTGGAATCGGTCGGCGACCTGCTGCGCCGCCTGCCGGGCACGTTGTGCGCCCTGTGCTGATGGCGCGGGGGCCGTTCGATCAGAGCCGCGCTCCACGGTCAAGCCGGCAAGCTCCCAGCCCATCGTGCCATCCTTGAGGGCCACCACTTCGTTGGGAATCCCCGCGTTGCGCAATGACTGGCAGCCAATGATGCTGCGTGTGCGTCCGGCGCAGTTGACGACCACCAGGGTGTCCGGGTCCGGCGCCAGATCATGAACCCGCCAGACCAGTTCTGCGCCGGGCACATCGATGCCATTGGGGATATTCATCCGGTGATATTCCTCGAACGGGCGGGAGTCCAGGATGACCATCCTGCGGCCGTCTCGGCGCATCTGTTCAATCTGTTCCGGTGGAACCCGCGGGGTGTCGAAGTGATGCTCGACAAATTCGCCGAAGGCCTTTGAGGGCACGTTGACACCGGAGAACAGTTCGCCCCCCTCGGCAGCCCAGCCACGGCATCCGCCAGCCAGAATTTCGATGTGCGTGTAACCGAGTTGTACAAGCCTTCGAGCTGCCCTCAGGGCGAGTTGCTCATCGCCGTCATCAAGCAGCACCAGGGGGACTTCGCGGCGGGGTAGCAGGTCATCGACCATCAGCTCGAGTCGCGACAGAGGCAGTGGGCAGGCGAAAAACGGATGTCCCTTGTAGTGCACGCCTTGCTCGCGCACATCCAGCAATGCGAACTCCTGTGAGCTGTTCAGTCGCTCGCGTACCTGAGCCAGTGAGATTCTTGCGAAATTGTCGGTCTGGGTCATCTGAAGCCTGTGTGGATCGACTGAGAGGAGTCAGACGTCGCGCGCTTCGCGGATGTCCGAGTGGGCCGGAAAGACCTGCCAGCGGTTTTCGTCGGGCTTGTAGAACTCTCGCGAATGTAATTGTTCAAGTCCCACGCCGTACATGTGGAAGTTCAACAAGGGGGCATCAATGTGGATTGAATGCACGTCATCGGGCATGAAGGCCACGCCGGTCCCCGCCTTGACAACAAAGCTGCCTTTCTCGCTGACGCCGCCGTTCTCGGTGCGGTCATAGAACCGGTTCAGTTCAGCGCCGGTCACGCCAGTGATCACGGCCCAGGTTGTATGGTTGTGCGCCGGGGTGCCATAGCCGCCCAGCGATGAATTGGCATACAGCGCGAAGCGATGGTCTGCGTCTTCGGAGATCCGGTACAGGCAGGACTTGCGGTCTCCCTTGCCATCGGGCGGCGGATAGTCTTCAACTGAGAACAGGTCGGTGCGTGAGGCCAGCGTGACCAGGCGCGCCCGAATCTTGTCCAGCGTATCCCGGTTGATTCCTTCGCTGGCCTCGATCCGGCGAATGTCTTCGACGGCAGCCGCGATTGCCTGTTTGCGTTCTTGACTTCGATCCATGGTGATCTCCTGTGACTGGTCCGGTCTGGGGATCTGCCCTGCAGATCCTCGATTGACTCACCGCATTTTATGCGCCGGAAGTAAAGAGAGCAGCGTTTGTCGTTCGATTCGATGGAACTGGCAAGATCTGTTCCTGCTGCTGGGGGAATCAATGAAGTTTCTGATTGTGGGGGCCGGTGGGCTCGGTTCGATTCTTGCTGCACACCTGGTACGGGCGGGGTATCCGGCCATGCTGCTCGCACGCGGCAACAGGGCTGACCAACTTGAGCGGGATGGAGTCGTGCTGCGGGGCCTGCTCGAATTCAAGCAACAGGTTCCGGTTGTTCGTCCCGGACAGCTTTGTGATGCCGATGTGATGATGCTGTGCACGAAAGCCTATGACACACAGGCAGCGCTGGCTGGGGTCAAGCTGCGCAGCCTGCCGCTTGCGCTTTCTCTGCAGAACGGCGTCATGAAAAACGATGCGCTGATCGCGCGTTTCGGCTCCGGACAGGTGCTTGGGGCCGCGGCGCTGATCTCGGGCGAGTTGCTTGCAGACGGCAGCACGCAATTTACGATGAACCGGGATCTGCAGATCGGCGAGCTGGCCGGAGGCGTTTCAGAACGGGTGCAAAGGCTGGTCCAAGTGCTGACCGACAGTGGCATTGCGGCCAGCGTCTCGGAGGACATCCGCGGAGTCGAATGGACCAAGTACGCCAGTTTTCTCGCGATGATGGCCGCTGGTCTGTTGACCCGGCAGTCCACTGGCCGCGCGATGTCCGATCCCGAGACATCGGTGGCAATGGCCATGCTTGTGCGCGAAGTCGCTGCGCTGGCGGCGGCCAGTGGCGTCACTGTTCATGCGCAAGGATCGATTCCGGTCGGCGCGATTGCGCAGGCCACGCTGGATCAGGGAGCTGCCCTGCTGCGCGAGGCCGGGCAGGCACTGATGACACGGGCGCCGACGCATCGCGTCTCCGCGCTTCAGGATCTGCTGCGCGGATC
>JAURMJ010000333.1 GCA_030830765.1 Quisquiliibacterium sp. | reverse complement strand
GGTCCCGAGTGGCTTGAATTTACGCTGCAGTTCGGTCGGTGATTCGTCGGGAATGGCAGAGACTTTGAAAGTCTGCTCGGCAGCGGCGCGTATTGGGCTGAACAGCAGGCAGGCCAGACTGGCTGCGGCGATGAGAGCTCGAATCGTAGTGTTGACAGTTATCATGTGCCTAGGGTGTTTGTTTGATTCGGGGGGCGATGCCCGAACCCGACAACGCTGGGTTGCGCGCCGGACTACCCTCTTATGATAAGTCGGAGTGAAAAACCTTGCCGGAACGGCAGCAGTTTTGTGTGCCGGCATCCTCAACAGACTTGATTCAGCCAGGCTCGAACCGATGACAACCCCGGACTACCTTGAACTCGCTCAGCAGGATCTGATGGAGCCTGGCACCGAATTGCGCCACTCACTGACTTGTGATCCTGCGTTTATCCCGCCGAAATTCTTCTATGACCAGCTTGGCTCAGCGCTGTTCACCGCGATCTGCGAACTGCCCGAGTACTACCCGACGCGGACCGAATCCGCGATTTTCCAGCGCTGGGGCACCGAGATCGCAAGGGCCATCGGACTGGGTTCGACGCTGATCGATCTGGGCGCAGGCGATTGCCAGAAAGCTGCCCGGCTGTTCGAAGGTTTAAGACCATCGCAGTACGTTGCAGTCGATATCTCGGTCGAATTCGTGCGCAATGCGCTCGAATGTCTGCAGCGCCAGTTCCCCGAACTTCCGATGCTGGGTCTTGGAACCGACTTTTCGCAGGGTCTTCAATTGCCGGCCCAGGTGCGCAGCGAGCGGCGCGTGTTTTTTTATCCGGGTTCGAGCATCGGCAACTTTGCTCCTGAAGAAGCGCGTAACTTTCTGCGCAGCCTGCACGGCCAGCTTGGCGCGGACGGTGCTCTGCTGCTCGGGGCTGATCTGGCCAAGCCGGCCGAGATTGTCGAGCCCGCCTATGCTGACGCGCTCGGGGTCACCGCTGCCTTCAATCTGAATGTGCTGCTGCATGTGAATCGATTGCTCGGCAGTGATTTTCGGGTTGCCGATTTTGAGCATCAGGCTTTTTTTAATCAGGCTGCCGGACGCATTGAGATGCATCTGCGCGCCCGACGGGATCTGCGGGTCAGCTGGTCAGATGGTCATCTTGATCTGGTGGCCGGCCAGACCATTCATACTGAAAATTCCTATAAGCACGGACCTGGTGAACTTGAGTCAATGTTGGGCGATTCTGGTTTTCGGATGACAGACCAGTGGTCGGATGAGCGTGGTTGGTTCGCCGTCGTGCTGGCCAGACCGGTCTGAGCTGCGCATAGGTTCAGCCTTCGTGCCGGCTCGGTCGCCGGGCGAATCCTTAAAGACAACTGAAGAGCGAGGGACCCATGGCGATATATGCACGCATTCTGTGTCCGATTGACGGCAGCGCAACTTCGGCGCGCGGCCTGGAGGAGGCGATCCGTTTTGCGCTGGATCAGCGGGCGTCGTTACGGCTTCTGTACGTGATTGAGGCCCATCTGGCCGCGATGGATCCCTACGGTCATGTGAACCTCACCGAACTGATCGAGTCCTCAAGAAGCTATGGCCTGCAGCTGCTGGACAAAGCGGCGAGTGATGCGCGTGAGCGGGGCGTGCAGTGTGAAACCGGCCTGCTCGATACCTTGTCGGGCCCGGTCAGTGAACTGATCGCCAACGACGCGCTGGGCTGGAAGGCGGAGCTGATCGTGATGGGAACCCATGGACGGCGCGGACTCAAGCGGGCGGTGATGGGCAGCGACGCCGAACTGGTGGTTCGGGCGTCGCAGGTGCCGGTACTTCTGGTCAAGGGTTCCGGGGATTGATTTCCCGGGAGCCCTGATCAAAGCTTTACTCGACAACCGCCACCGGCTCGCCGATGCTCAGTTCCCCGACGACTGCAGCCGCTTCAAACCCGTCGCGGCGCAGCATCGCAAGGACTTGATCGACCGCATCCGGCGCGCAGGACACCAGCAGACCGCCGCTGGTCTGCGGGTCGGTGAGCAAGGCCTGCTCGACCGGGCCGATGGCGTTGCCAAGCCGCACGTCGTGCCCATACCCGACCCAGTTGCGTTCCGAGGCACCCGTGATCATGCCCTGTGCGGCCAGATCCCGGACACCCGGGATCAACGGGACATCCTTCATCGAAATGCGGGCCGTCAGGCGAGCGCCGCGCGCCATTTCAAGTGCGTGACCCAGCAGCCCGAAACCAGTCACATCGGTCAAAGCATGCACACCAGGCATTGCTGACAGTTCGCGGCCGGTGACATTCAGTCTGGTTGTGCTGGCGATCATCGCTGCATAGCCTTCGTCCGAGAGCTTTTCCTGCTTCAGGGCAGCCGACAGCACGCCCACACCCAGTGGTTTACCGAGAATCAGCTTGTCGCCGGCCTGCGCGTCGGAATTCCTCTTCAGATTTTTCGGGTGAACGATGCCCATTGCGACCAGGCCGTAGATCGGCTCGACCGAATCGATCGTGTGGCCGCCGGCGATCGGGATGCCCGCTGCTGCACAGACCGATTCACCGCCCTCCAGAATGCGGCGCACGGTGTCGAGCGGCAGCCGCTCAATCGGCATGCAGACGATGGCCAGCGCCATGATCGGGGTGCCGCCCATTGCGTAGATGTCGCTGATCGCGTTG
>JAURMJ010000332.1 GCA_030830765.1 Quisquiliibacterium sp. | reverse complement strand
GGCTACGGACGCATCGTCAACATCGCGTCGACCGCCGGCAAATGGGGCTCACGCAACCAGAGCGCCTACAACGTCAGCAAGCATGCCGTCGTCGGCCTGACCCGCTGCGTTGCACTGGAAACTGCGGCCAGCGGCGTGACCGTCAATGCGATTTGCCCCGGGTTCGTGCAGACCGACATGGTTGAGGAGCTCAAAAGCGGGTACGCAGCCATCGGCGGCGCCGATGGTGACGCGATCGTCAAGGCTGCGCTGGCCCGCATCCCGATGGGCCGGGTACTTGATCCCACCGAGATCGCCAGCCTTGCTGTCTATCTGGGCTCGCGCGAATCGTCCGGCATGACCGGCCAGTCCCTGCTCGTTGACGGAGGCATGCTGATGTGCTGATGCGATCGCCCCGTGGGGCCAGGCTGATCCTTCGGACCTGACACGGGAGTCTTTGTCAGGCTAGGCGTCAACCGCACTCGGCTCGCCAAGATTAAGAAATTCCCCGCGGTAAAAAACTAACGGCGATCGTTCGCTTTGCTCAAAGCGTAAAACGCGGCTGATGATCACAAGATGATCACCACCGTCGACGATCGCCTCAGTCCGACAGAAAAATCGCGCAACGCAGGCGTCAAGCGCCGGAGCATCGACGTCTTGGTCAATCTCAAAATCGATGCCCGAAAATTTATCGATCCGCGTCGTCGCAAACTGCATCGCCAGCTGCGCCTGGTGCTCGGCCAGGAAATGAATGACGTGCCCGCGGCCCACCGGGAATTGCGTCAAATTCGGCGACCTGCGCGACAGCGACCAGAGAACCAGGGGCGGATCCAGCGAGACCGAGCTGAAGCTGTTGACGGTCAGCCCGATCGGCTTGCGCTCAGGCAACGCAAGCGCGGTAATGACGGTGACGCCTGTCGGAAATCTGCCAAGCACATTGCGCAGCGCGCGCTGCGCGTCAAACGGCCCCTGTTCGGACATCAATACTCTCCCGCCGAGCGCTCCAATTCATGGACGCCAGAGCGAAGCCACACACACCCGTCAGGGAATTTCTTCACTGAATCGAGGCCCCCGCTCCAATGTCTGCTTGCACCGCGATGTCTCTGACGATTGGCGACTGCACAGTGGATCCGGAACGTGGACGTCGGTTTAGGGGCGGAACGTTATACGACATTAGATCGCCGGATCATACAATGCGTGCCTTCGCAGTCCCTCGGAAAGACCCTACGTGGAGACGAATGCAATGAAAGAACTGTTCATCACCAGACCCGACGGCGCACGCATCCGGATACACGACCATGCCGACCGGCTGAACATGCCGTTGGAAGATGCACCCGCACTGGTGCTTTCCAATTCGCTGCTGACCGACATGTCGCTTTGGGATGACGTGATCAGCACACTGGCTCCGCATATCCGCATCATCGGATATGACACGCGTGGCCACGGCGGCAGCACAACGCCCTCAAAAACGACCACGCTGCAGACATTGCGCGATGACCTCGTCGCGGTCATGGATGCGGTCAATGTGGAGAAGGCCTTTATCGCCGGGATCTCACTGGGGGGCATGACCGCTCAACAGCTTGCCGTCGACGCCCCGCACCGCATGCTGGGTCTGATTGCGTGCAACTGCCGCGCCAATATCGATGCGGCCGGAATCGACGGCTGGGAGCAGCGACTCGCCCTGCTGCGCGACGAGGGCATGGACACATTGGCCACCCAGACGCTCGGCCGCTGGTTTGCGGAAGATTTCCGCAATGCGAATCCCGCCACGATGGATCGCGTTCGAGGAATGATCAACGGCACGGCAGCAGAAGGCTTTGAAGCCTGTGTGCGCGCGATTCAAGGTCTGGATCTTCTGGACCGCATTCACGCCATCCGCATGCCTGCTTTGTTTGTTGCAGGAGCGCAGGACGGCGCAGCTTCGCCTGCCACGATGCGCGAGATGGCCGAGAAGATTCCGGATGCAACGTGTGAGGTGCTTGACCCGTGCGGCCACCTGTCCTCCATTCAGCGCGCTGATGTCCTTGCCTCGCTGATTGCCCGCTTCATCGCCGACCACCCGGTGACCTGAACAGGAATACTGATCCTGGTGCGATGACACACGTGATTGCGGTCGCAGCAAATGAGCGCCGTTGAGGCGCAAGCTGCATCGCATCAGCAGGCAGCCGTGCGCCTTGTTTGAGGGGATTTTCGCCCCGCTCAGGCCGCAGTAAAGCCACCATCCACGGCCAGGATCTGCCCGGTGGTGACCCGGGCATCCTCAGAGGCGAGATACAGCGCGGCATGCGCCACATCGTGAGGCTGAACCAATCCGAAATACTGATTGTCAGCCGTCTGCTGGATCACACCACCATCCTCTGCCAGCAGTTTCAGCACACGCTCGGTCGCCGTCGCCGCCGGCGCCACCGCATTGACCCGTACCCTGTGCGCCGCATATTCGACCGCCATCGACCGGGTCAGCGCGCTGATGGCCCCTTTGCCCGCCGTGTAGGCGTCTTTCTCGCGAGTTCCGACCAGCGCAAACACCGAGGTGCTGTTGATCACGGATCCACCGCCAGCCCGAATCAGTTCCGGGATCACATGCTTGCAACATAGCCAGGTGCCGAACAGATCAACCTTCATCACGCGCCAGAATTCCTCGTTGGGCGCCTCGGTGACCCGCCCATCCTGACGGGTTGAACCGCCAACATTGTTGTAAAGCACGTTGATCCGGCCAAAACGATCAACGGCGGCCCTGACTGCGGCGCAGACACTCTGCTCATCCGTCACATCGGTCCGCACAAACAAGGCGCAGCCTCCTGCCTGTTCGACAAGCTGCTGCGTCTGTTTGCCCGCAACTTCGTCGATTTCAGCGATGACGACTTGCGCCCCTTCCGCAGCAAACAGCTGGGCACTGGCCCGACCGATCCCGCTGCCGGCGCCGGTGATGAATGCAACCTTGTCCTTCAGCCGTGCCATGAAAGCCTCCTTGGGCGGTGAGTTCTCTGAGTCGCATTCTAGGTCCAGCGCAATTGAGTCCTGGCAGCAGAGCCACACGCTTGCTCGCCAGTTTCTGCAACAGATGGAAACTGATCAGAGCGGGCGAACCGCGAGCCGCTTAAACTGGTGCACCTGTTTTCAATTCCAAGGCCTGTTGAATGGGGTGCATGGAATTGATCTGCATCGATACCGGGACACCGGCCACCAGCGAGCAATGGAGATCCGCAATGAAAGGCGTTGTATTCAAAGGCAACCGCGAGCTTGAATTCATGGAATTTGCCGACCCGACTCCAGGGCCGGGCGAAGTCGTTCTTGAAATCAAAGCCTCAGGCATGTGCGGCAGCGACCTGAAGTTCTACCGCGCGGTCGGCGGCGCCTCCTCGCTGGGACTTGGCGGCGTCAGCGGACCGCTGATCGGCGGTCACGAACCCTGCGGAATCGTTGTAGCCATTGGCGACGGCGTATCACCCCGCCAGGCCAAGATCGGACAACGCGTCATGCAGCACCACTATCGCGGCTGCGGTGTCTGCGAACACTGCAACACCGGCTGGATGCAGCTTTGCGTCGATGGCGTTGCCGAAGTCTATGGCGCGACCGGACACGGCGCCCATGCCCGCTATATGAAGTGCCCGGCCCGCACCCTGGTGCCCTTGCCCGATGAGCTGTCGTTTGAAGCCGGCGCAGCCATCTCCTGCGGCACCGGCACGGCCTGGGGCGCCCTGCAGCGTCTCACGCTGACCGGTGATCAGACCCTTGCCGTCTTCGGACAAGGCCCTGTCGGCCTGTCCGCCACGCTGCTGGCCGCGCAAATGGGTGCGCGCGTCATCGCCCTG
>JAURMJ010000331.1 GCA_030830765.1 Quisquiliibacterium sp. | reverse complement strand
GGCTTCGAGTCTTGCCAGGCGATCCCGTCCGATGCCCGAACCCCAGGCCACGATCAAATCCGGTTTCAGTGCCAGCAGCCGCTCCGGATCCGGCATTGGATAAGCATTGAGCGAAGGCAGCGCGCGCACTGCGGGTGGATGGTCGCTGCTGACGTCAACCGCAACCAGATGCGCCCCCGCACCGGCAGAAAACAACAGCTCGGTCGCATGGGGGGCGAGCGAGACGATGCGCTGCGCCGGACCCGGCAGCACCAGTGTGCGACCCCAGTCGTCGATGACCCGCAGGCTGCGATCGGATGCTGCCAACGCATCCTGCAGGCCGACCAGCGTCACCAGGGCTATAAGAAAGGCTCTGCAAATCTTCATGCGCTGAACGGATGCCGGAGCAGGTACAACGCGCACGCCTTGTGCATTCAGCCGCTCCTGGAAAGCGCTGACGATCATCCCCGACATGGCGCGTAAGGTCAGCAGCAAGCCATACCTCACCGCATCAGCATCCGCATCCCGACGAACAGGCTGCGGGGTGGCATCCGATAACCGGAAGCGGTCTCATAGATCTTGTCGCTCAGATTGCCAAGTCGCACAAACGACTCCCACTGTCGGGTCACCGGGTAGCTTGCGTAAAGGTTGACCACGCCGTACCCGGCGATCGGCTTGCCATTGCTCTCTTGCCGATTGGCCTGCAGCATCCAGTCGGCTCCCAGGCGACCAGCACCGATCGGCATCTGTGCACCTAACGACGCAAACCGCCGTGCGCGCCTTGCAAGTTGACCACTGACCAGCTCAGCACTGTCCGGATCAAAGCGCTCGCCGCGCGGATCCTGAAAGGTCACTGCACCCCGCAGATACACCCGACCAACACGCTGACGGGCCTCGAACGAAATCCCTTCGACCCGGGCCGAGTTGATGTTCTGTGGCGTGTAGAAAGGATCAAGTTCGATCGCATTACGGATACGGCTTTGGAAAAGCGTCGCCTTGAACAGTGCACCGCCCTCGCGATACTCCAATGCCAATTCGCTACCGCGCGAGCGCTCAGGGACCAGGTCAGGATTGGAACCGGAGGGACTGAACAGATCATCGAAGGTCGGCGCCCGGAATGCACTTGCCAGAGACGCACGCAGCAGCCAGTACGGAGTCAGCTGATAGCCATAAGCCAGCGTGCCGGTCGGCTCGCTGCCGAACCCTTCGATATGGTCATGGCGCGCCTGAAAACGCAGCAGATGCTCACGTATCGCCAGCTCGTAACCAACGAATGCCGAATCTGTCTTGCGCGAATCATTCAGATAAGCCCAGGGCCCAGTCACAACCCCTTCGCCGGACAGTCGCTGATTCACCTGCTCCAGACCGAATAGCAGACGCCCCCTCGGCAACGTATAACGATTCTGCCAGGCCAACGATGTCGTCTGTGCACGGGGCTCAAACGTAAAGGTCTCGAAGCGATAGGCAATCTGCGTCTGTCCGAAACTCAGATCAGTCTGCCAGTGCGGACTCAAACGACCTTTCAGAAAACCGGTCGCAGCAGCGGTGCGGTAATGCATCCGCGTCTGCCCAGGTTGCGAATAGGCATCGTCATATTCGACACGCCCGCTGGTCGAAAACAGATTTGCTCCCAGTCGCCAGCCGGATTTCAATGTGTGCACCAGCGACCCGTTCACACTGCCCTGGGAGTTGCCGTCACGGTCCGACTGATAGTTCGGGCTTGAGGGCAGGCTGATCTCATGACCCGCAGTCCGATCGCCTGCAACACCGATCGAGTAACGCGTTGCGCCAGACTCGCCGATCGACCCCGACAATCCAAGGCGAGCCTGGGCCGTGTTGCGCGAACCATAACCGACCGAAGCCGTTGGCTGAAAACCTGCGCCGCCTTGCCGGGTGAAGATCTGGATCACGCCGCCCATCGCACCAGAACCGTAAAGCGACGAGAGCGGCCCGCGAACTACTTCGATCCGATCGATTGCCGACAGCGGCAGGAACTCCAGATTTGCTGTGCCCGAAGTCGGATTCTCAAGGCGCACGCCATCGATCAGCACGACCGTCTGAGAAGTCTTCGTACCCCGCACGAAAACCCCGGCAGTCGATCCACCGCTCCCATTCTGGGAAATTTCAATCCCGCCATAGGTGCTTAGTAATTCCGGCAGACTGGCCATGCCGGAGGCGGCAATCTGCGTTGAATCGATGACAGTGACATCGGCCAGCGTGCGCTCGATCACACGTTCATCCCGGGTTGCAGTCACCACCACCTGACCGAGTTGTTGAGCCTGCGCGAGGCCGAACACTGACAGCCCGAGCACGGGCAGCATCCTGAATGATCTGAGCAAGACTGAACTCCGGCGCATCGCAAGCGATGCGCTCCATGCCTTGCCCGCCGCAAGGCTACGGGTTAACAAAGCGCCGAGGCGCCAACCCTTCCGGCCGGTATCCGGGCTTGCAGAACTGAACGCCTCACCTTCCCGGCCACGCGTCTGACGACAGCGCCTGCCAGTGGCATTGAGACACCCTGCATCAACCCGACGGGCCGATGCTTCTGCTTACCGTTGCGGGGGCAGCACAGGTTGGCGAGCGCAGCCGTTGCCGTCGCACAAGCTCCCTGTTTCCCGTTCAACCGCGCGAAGCGAGCGTCCGCGCGGCACCGAAAGCGGAAATGATTATACGTTCGGCCAGCAGTTACCTGTACTTGATCGTGCATCCATAGGCCGTGGTCCTGCGGTCCGCGACAGTCCGGCCGGCAAGCACCGCGTCAAGGGCCGCCGCAATGTAATTACGCGCGCGTGCAATATCGGCCTGGTCGGTCGAGCGGATATTGTCGATCGCACCGGCATAACGCAGGGTGCCGGCCTGATCGATCAGATACAGGTGCGGCGTGACCTTGGCTCCATACAGACGACCGACCTTCCCCTCAGGGTCCATCAGCGTCGCATGCTGAGCCGCCCCCGACTTTCGCATTGTCTGCTCAAGCGCTGCGGGCGCCTGGTAATCCTGGTGATCCGGGTTCGTTGACTGAATCGACAGCCAGACAACGCCCTGTTCGCGAAAGCTTTTCTGCAGCGACTGCATATTGCCGGCTCCGTAGTGCTTGCGCACGAACGGACAGCCGTGATTGACCCATTCAAGCACGACCAGCCGTCCCTTGAAGTCGCTCAGCGAGACCGGTTTGCCCAGCGTATCGGTCAGCGTGAACGCGGGTGCCGGACTGCCGGGCACGGCATCGGCACGAACCTGGACACTGAGCACAGCCATCAGCAAGCCGAAAAAGACGAAAAACGAGCGTTTCATCGGAGCACCTTCAAGACAGATCCATCCCTGAAAATTCAAGTTTGCGAAGACAGCCTTGAGAACGGCTGTCGGAACGCTTTCCTCATGGCCACTGCGTACACCTTTGATGGAAGGCTGCACCACAGCGGTCTGAGCTCAACGCAACGCCTGCAAAGCCTCAAGCACCAGACCGCTGGTCAAAAGCTCAGGCAGCACCCGGGGCGAACTGTCTCCCGGCACATAAAGCAGGTAAAGCGGCACACCAGTTCGACCATGGCGTTCGAGCTCTGCTGTGATGACGGAATCACGAGTGGTCCAGTCGGCACGCAGTCGCAGCACGTTCAGTTCACGCATCCGGGCATCCACCGGATCACGCCCGAGCACCAGCAGCTTGTTGGCCTGGCAACTGACGCACCAGGCCGCCGTGAAGTCCACGAAAACCGGCCGACCCTGAGCGACCGCCTCTTGAACCCGCGCCCGGGACCAGGTTTCCCAGCTGTCCACCTTGCCGGCGCTGGCAGGTAAATCAGTTGTATTCAGACTTGAAGTTGTGCCTGCACGAACCGGCTGCTGCGCAGGCCAAGCGACCCAGAGCCCTCCCAACAGCGCGCAGACTGCCAGGACTGCGGCCAGCCCGCGATAACGACTGGTCGCTGACTGCACAAAGCGACCGTACAACCAGGCGGCCAGTGCGATCAGCACCGCGCCGATACTCAGGGCCAGCAACCCATCGACCCCAACCTGCAGCGCAAAGACCCACCCAAGCCAGGCCGCCGTCGCGAACATCGGGAACGCCAGGAACTGCCGGAAACTTTCCATCCAGCGGCCCGGACGCGGCAGCCAGGCCAGCGCCCCCGGGAAGTAACCCAGCGCCAGATAGGGCAGCGCCATGCCTAACGCCAACGCGCTGAAGACAAACATGACCTCAGGTGCTGGTTGTCCGAGCGTATAACCGAGCGCCGAACCCATGAAGGGCGCAGTACATGGGGTGGCCACCAGCACCGCGAGCACCCCGGAACCGAAGGATGCAAGCGGACCACCCGCGCCGGATGCAAGCGGATCGGCCTGCCCGAGCCGCGTCAGGCTCAGACCGATCTCGAAGACGCCCGCAAAATTCAGTGCAATCAGTACGAACAGCAACGCCATTGCCGCCACAAATAGCGGCGACTGCAGCTGAAAGCCCCAGCCGGCAGCCTCGCCAGCCGCACGTAACCCGATCAGCAGTCCGGCAAGGCTCCAGAACGAGACAAACACACCGGCGGTGAAGGCCAGCGCCCCGTGCCTTGCCCCCCGCCTCGCCGCGCTCGAACCGCTGCCATGGTTCGCAAAGCCGAGTACCTTCAGGCCGATCACCGGAAATACGCAGGGCATCAGGTTCAGGATCAAGCCGCCGATCAATGCAAACCCGGCGGCAGCCAGCAAGCTGCCTGAAACGCTGCCCGGGCCCTTACCAGAGGAAGCCGCAGACTCTGCCGCCTTCGGTCGAACAGCCTCTTGCCGAGCGGTTTCACCGCTTGCCATGCCGCTCAAAGCTCCGGTCTGCCCCAAGCCACCGGAACCCGGAAGGGCCCCCGACCGCCCCAGCAAACCAGCAAGCCCTCCGCCTGCTTGACCGTTGGCGGCGCCAGCTGCCCGGTCATCGGGCGCACCGATTGCCGTGGAAAGCAGGTGTCCGCCGGTGATCGGACTGTCCGTGAGCATTGCCTGCACCTCAAACAGCTGACCATCCAGACGCAGCACGCCAAGCGGACCGCCATTGAAACCTGCCTTGAGCAGTTCTTCGCGTCCAACACCTTCAACAAGCCTCAGTTCGAGGCGCCTTGCATCGGAGGTCGGGCCACCAAGACGCAGGAAAGCCTGCGGAGCCGCCCCCTGCAGCCAACCCTCGACATAAGGAAAGAATTCAGCGAGCTTGCTGCCGGATGGAATGCCCTGATCGGGCGCAGCCTCCAGGGCAAACGACACGCGACCATCGGCCAGATGAGCATTGACCCGGATCTGACGTCCAGGCGAATTGGCTGTCGCACGCTCGAACAGTCCGGCGTGCACCGTTGCACGCTCCTCGCTGCCTACGATGAGGGAGACCGCGACATCGGCCTCACCCGGGATGCAGACCTCTCGACACATCAACCACTGCGCGCGCCCGGTGATCCGAATCGGGCCAGCTTTCGCGCTGGCCGGGATATCGACCCGGAAGGGCAGCAGTAAATCGCCCTCAAACGCATAACTGGCCAACGGACCGACGAAGATCCGCTCAGGTGTCGGCCAGACGATCCCGTGATCGCGCCAGCCGTCAGGCAGCTTCAGCTGAATGCTGGTTGGCAGCCCGGAATCGCCCGGATTACGCCAGTAGGAGTGCCAGTGCGGGTCATGTTTGAAGCGCAGGCCCAGCCAGATGCTCGTCCCGGGCTTGACGATATCGGCACGGGAGATCAGTTCGACCTCGACCGCCTCAACCCTGACCGGCTGAGCCTGAAGGTGCGGTACGGCCAGTGCGAACACCAGCATCCAAAAGGAAAAAACCAGTTTTTTCATGTCGATGATGCTACTCCAAAGACCGGTCCGCATCGCCTCAACTTGACCCTTTGCGGCGGGGTCCATAACATCGCTGACATGGACCAGGAACTCGACCTACTGCTGAAGCAGACGCAGCAATTGATGGGAATCGCCCGAAAGCTTTCGGACGAGAACGTGCAACTGCGCACGCAGCTGGAGCAGGCCCGAGAGGCCCAGGCTCTGATGCAGACGCGGATGGACGAAGCTCGGACGCGAGTGGAAACCGCACTGGCGAGGCTGCCGATCGAAACCACCGGAGAAGGCTGAAGCGATGGCTCATATCGACGTGAAGATTCTCGATCGGGATTATCGGCTGTCTGTCAGCGAAGAGGGACGCGAACAACTTCTGCAGGCAGTCTCCATGGTTGACGAAAAAATGCGTTCAATCCGCGAGAACGGAAAAATCTCCGGACAGGATCGCGTTGCGGTGATGGCAGCGCTGCAGTTCGCGCACGAACTGCTTGACGGTCCGAACGCCGAGAACCGGACATCTCCGGAAACCGTGCGCAAGATTCGACGCGTCAACGAAGAGCTCGAAGCCGAAATCAAACGCCAGGAAAATCTGTTCTGAATCTGGTTCTCCGGTTTACACCGAACTGCGCTTGGTCCCCAGGGCTGCAATTGCCTTACGTGCGCTTCAGAAATGGGCAGCGAACGGACACAACGACGACGACGGCGCGGTACAATCCAGGTACCCTGCCGTGCTCGATCCAGGCCATATATTCCTTGAACCAATGTATGCATCCAGGTTGCGGCGACCGCGTGTCGCTGTTGTGATCGTCCTTCGCGGATGAACCTGATGTGGCACCAGCTGCGACCGATCTGAACTTCACGGTTCAGGATGCTGGCCTGCCGGCACAGGCGGGGCCTTTTTGGTTTCGAAGATGAGCGATCAGAGCTACTGGCTTGTCGAAGACGTCAGCGGCGTCTGTAGCTGCGAATCGTTCCATCGAAAGGCTCTTCCCGTTGATGAACCACCTTTCGAAAAGCTGCGGGGCGTACCGTCTTTTTGCCATAGAAATCCTGTAAGGGGATCTGCGCAGCATTGATTTGGTCAATCAGCCTGTTGAAATCCACGGCTGCAGCCTGGTAACCGCGAAGCACAAACATGGAAATGGTCAGACAGTTGTCTCAAGCCCAGCGGTCGTGCCAAACAAAATCACGCTCCGACCAGACCGAAATGTGGGACTCCGAGTCAACGCCGTTCACACTGCCTTGCACAGAGAATTCTGGCGCGAGCACCACGATGTACTGAGTTCGGTACGTTAGAAAGTTGAGCAAATCCAAGCCAACAGACTTTTGCATATGCTCGATGCAATCGCCGATGATGCACAGATCGAAGAATTCATTGTGGGCTTCTGACAGCACTGGCCATGCGAAGCCATGCCTGACTTCATGGTAAGTCTCGTTCAGCGCAAACTGATCGATATAACTCTGCTCGGCTTCGATTCCGATGCGATGACATGATGGCGCATGAATCGAGACCATCTTTCCGTACTTGCCCGATCCGCAACCGATGTCCAAGATCCTTGCTGGATTCAAAGCCTTAATCAAGTGCGCGACAACAGCGTCAAAATTTTGAAACGATCCTGGCATTTTTCGTACCTCTGCAATAGTTTCTTTATCGGTCAGATTCTGTACTGACTTGCAGCGTAGCTGTCACTGCAAGCGGTGAGCAACCGGGCTACTGCGGCGATCAACGAGTTTGTTCGCCAGTTCAAGCGCATGATTAAGCTTGCCTTTATCAGAGGCAGATGCCCGTTAAAAGAATGGGAGACTGGCGATGGATAAGTACGAAGAGGCGTGCAAAAGATTTCTCAACGCTGAAAGCCTTCTGATATTGATGATCCCAGCTCTAAGTGGGTGTGTAGCGATGGGTTTGGCCGGTGCCGAGGTAGCGGCAGTCGCCTCGGCCGCGGTAGTCACGAGCGCCGTGATCTCGAAGAACGCCGCCCCCCCAGAAATCAAAGTCTACGGAACCTACCGAGATGGCTTCTGGTTTGATCGGGACCTGTACAACGTTTGGGTGATTGCGAACACCCCGGAAGAGGCCGAGCGAATCGCAATCGAAACTGCCAATAAGTCCTGCGCTGATCGCAGTGGTTTCGTCCAGCTGGAGCGTTTCAATGCCTGGCAGGAACGAGCACTCTTCATTCCAGTAAAAATTGCGCGCTTTTCCTATGACGTCCGCTTTCGATGTGCGGCTGAAGCCGCGCCTAAACAATAGCGGTGCTGAGGCCATTAAACGTTATGGAAACGATCAGGAACAATCGACGAACAATCTTTAAGCTCGGATCACCGATATTGGAAATTATCCAGATCAGCAAGGAACCGACATGAGCTACTGGCTGATGAAATCCGAACCCGATGAATGCTCGATTGATGATGTGCTGGCCATGCCCGACCGGACGGTGCCCTGGACCGGGGTGCGCAACTAT